>JACONB010000058.1 GCA_014323965.1 Prochloron sp. SP5CPC1
GTCACCGTTTTTGAGCCATACTTTCACTAGTTTATCTACATATCTCCGCCCTAATTGAGCATCCCGCACTATTTTCTGTAGTTCTTTGTCGAGGAAAGTGTAGCCTCTACTCCAGTCTATATCATTGGCAGCTACAGGAAAGAAAAATTCGATACATTCTTGAAAATATGTTTCGATTATCTCTTTCCAGGGGCTATCATATTCGTCAGTGGGTGTTTTCATAATCTATAATTTTTTCGGGTTACATCGCCCAAAGCAGCAAATTTTCCTCTTTCGCCTCTTTTTTTTTACCCAATATTTCCCATTATCTACAATAAACCATTATTCCAGTTTTGTCGGCGCAAAGGCGCAAAGTTGGTGCCGTTGGGGAGAGTTACTCTAATTTTCACAGCTTTTAGGTACTGCTCTGTGTCTCCCTGTTCCAGCAGGAGGTTTGCATTTTTCTGAAAATCGGCGATCGCTCCTTGATAGTCTTTTAATTCATAGCAAACATCACCCCGCTTCCAGTAGTGCTCAGCGTTGTTAGGTTCCAGATGGATAAGTTGGGTTAAATCGGCGATCGCTCCTTTATAGTCTCCTCCCCGATACTTCTCTTTACCCCGATTATACGAATATTGCGCCTTAGATAGAAAAGAAGGAAGAGTAATAGGTTGAAAAAGTATTTTAGTTACAGGCAAAAGAAATTTTAGATATGACTTCCCAGTAGAAGCGGGAGTAGGCACTTGAGTGGGAACTGCTTTCTCTCTTTCTATTCCCGGTCCGGTCCAACATTGGGAAGGAAAAAAACATGTCATAACAATATGATATAACTCTTTTATGTTAAGTCTATCTCTCCGTGTCTCTGTGCCTCTGTGTGAAACCTGCGTTGAGTTTAGCTTTTAATTCAACTTCAATGCGATTTAAAATAGAACTCTGATCCAAAGAAGCCAAAATTCTTCTCACCACTATTTTAGGCCCATCTTCCCCCCAATTAGCTCCATTAGCAAGATAAATTTTAGTAATTTGCCCGATACTATAGGAAGAAACACCAGCTACTCCAGCTTGAGCCATAGCTACAGTAACATAACCAGTGAAAGAAGCGCCCCCAGTGACGGGAACAGATAAACCAAAAATACCTTTCAGGGAACTTAAACCCAAAGACACCAATAACTCACTTCCAGTAATACCTCCCATGCTCCAAGCAATTTTCCGCAGCAAACCCACTGCTCCAGATTTAGTCATAGGGATACCGTAAAGGCGAGAAAGGGCTAAAATCATGGCAATATCCATTACCGCTCCTGTAAACAAATCTATCGCGGTCACAGGGTTTAGGGCGATCGCCCCTGCTTTCCCTATCACTGCTTTATAAATCAGTCTATCAGCAGCTAAAGCCCGAATAGTCATTTTCCGCTCCACCAACCGTTCATTAACAGTGCTGGCGAACAACATAGTATTAAGAGCCACCAGAGACTTCCCCTCTCGATGCAAAATCTCCAGAATCTTCAGTTTCAGCTCCTCTACCTGAGGGGTACCACGGCGCATTGCCACCTTATAACTGCCCCCAGGAAGGCGCACAGCTTCCCTCACCAAAGGAGAAGCAGCCACCATGACTATTTCCGAGGGTTTTAATAACTGACGCACCCGTTGGTCCCTAATTTTGCGGTAAATAGCAAGCCTATCCGCTTCTGGGTACTGATCAATTTTATTAAAAACTAGCACCATAGGTTTCCCAAACTGCCGCAACTGACAAATTGCCCTATACTCTACCTTAGTTAAATCTCCAGCAATAACAAAGAGAATTAAATCTGCCTTTTGGGCGATTTCACGAGCTAAAGCTTCCCGACTTTCTCCTGCAACCTCATCTATTCCAGGAGTATCGATTAACTCAACACCGCCATTTTTGCCCCCAGGTAAAGAAAGACGGAGCACAGAACTATCCCGACTCACTTTCCACTTCGCATTTGCGGAGGTACGGGTAACCCCGTGGAGGGGACCCACTGTAAAGATATCTTCCCCTAAAAGAGCATTGAGAACAGAAGATTTACCCCTTCCCACCATACCGAAGACAGCAATTTGGACCACATATCGTTCCAACTTATCTAGCATAGTAACAAGGCGATGAATTTGCTCAGACAAACCCACTTGTTCCACAGAAGTCAAATCAATATCCCCCACTAGTTTTCGCAGGGAGTATTGCGCCTTCTTGTAATTCAGTTCTTCCTGAATTTCGGCGAAACTGAGAATAGCGCCGGATAAGTCAAATTCTGGGGATAGGTTAGACAAGGTATAGTGTAGATTCTATATAATAAGATTATATGAACTATTTGCCAGAAACAACTGCCCACGTTAGAATCACCAAGCGGTGCTGGAGACAGGGCAAAATAGAAGGAGAAGTGAACACTGGGGCTTATGAATGGCAGTTTCAGTGGTGTTTTACCCAGGGACAGCTATGGATACAACCATCTTTAGGAAGAGCTTTGATCCAGGAACATCTCAGTCGTTTTTTAGAACACAACGACTATCAACTAGAACTGGGAAGCAATTATCAGTTTCTCCTCCGGGAAGAAATTTAGGTCTCTCTTCTTCCTTCCTCTCTGTGTCTCTGTGCCTCTGTGTGAAACCATCTTTTTTTTAGGCGCACTCCCTCCCAATTATATCATAGACCCAAAATCTCCCCATGTCAACCCCTATTTGCAGAATTTTTTGAATTATCTCGCGCAAAGCCGCTGCATGCGCAAAGTTTCCTACTTCAACCAATTTTTGAGACGACGAGCAACTTGGGGACGACGTAACTTGCGTATGGCGGTGGTTTGAATCTGACGTACTCGTTCCTGGGAAAGATTTAACATACTCCCCACTTCCTCCTGAGTCAAAGTTTTAACTGTTGCAAAACCATAGCGCAAAGAAATCACATCTTTTTCTCGTTTCGTAAGTACGTCCCTTAACACCTCCCCAATTTCTTGCTGCATCATGGCTTCATTCATTTGCTCTTCTGGAGTCGCCAGTTCAGTATCTTCGAGCAAATCCACCAATTCCGTGTCTTCTCCCTTTCCTACCCTATGGTTGAGAGAAAGGGATTGGCATTGCAATTGAAATAGCTGCCGTAACTGGGTAGAGGTAATCTCCAATTCAAGAGTCAGTTCCTCTTCATTGGGATTACGCTGGAGTTGTTGCCTCATTTGGCGCTGGACTGTTTTGAGTTTGTTCAGTTTTTCGACAATATGAATCGGTAAGCGAATGGTACGAGCATCGTTGGCGATGGTGCGGGTAATGGCTTGACGAATCCACCAATAAGCATAGGTGGAGAACTTACAGCCTTTCTCAGGTTCGAATTTTTCTGCGGCGCGATTTAAGCCGATGGCCCCTTCTTGAATCAAATCTAAGAAAGGAACACCTCGGTTGAGGTACCGTTTGGCAATAGAAACCACTAACCTTAGGTTAGAGCAAATCATTTTTCGTTTCGCCACTTGTCCGCGATAGAGCTGATTTTCCAGCTGACGAGAGCTTGTCAACTCCATAGCTGCTGCTAATTCTACCTTTGTTGGCTCTCGGGACAATTCTTCTTTCAGTTCCCGTTGTTTTTCTTCTGCGGCTACCAAAAACTTCACGCAATGGGCTAATTCGATTTCCTCCTCTGCTGAAAGCAGGGGATAACGAGTCATTTCTTTAAAGAAAGCGCCGATAGTATCGTCACCCTTTTTTCTACCGTATCCCGAGGGGGGAGGAAGGTTAAGCTTATTGTCTTGTTCTGTATTCGTGATGTTCATGAGCAACTCCCTTCGTTGGAAACCCCGCATCTAGCGACGCATTCGTGGGTGTCGTGACTCAAAAAACTTAGACTGGTCAGCTACCTAAAGATTTGAGGCTCTCCAGCAACGGAAGCTCATTGCGCGGGGTGCTGACATCTAAGGTATTAGGTGAGATTTTGACTACTATTAATTTAGCATATTTGGAGATATTGTGTGCTGTCCCCTGACAATAACCTGCAAGTTGTAACAACGATTACTATTATTATATTATGTTTAATCCTCATTCTGGTCTCTTATTAGCAGAACCGAGTTCATCTTACCAATCCCAAAAGCCTCAAGGAAAGTGGATCGAGGTCTTGGTAGATTGTCCCAGCGCTAAGCAAAAGATATATACTTATGGTTTGGGGCCAGATTTAGCGGTAAAGTCAGGGGATATTGTCAGTGTACCCTTTGGTTCCCAGCAAATGGGAGGAATTGTGATTCGGCTCTATGACTCACCTCCAGAAGACTTAGAACCAGAGAAGATTAAAGAGGTTGAGGATATAATCGCTACTGGATTTTTTTCTCCTTCTTATTGGCAATTATTTGAACAATTAGCCAAATATTATTATACCCAACTCTTCACCACAATCAAAGTTGCATTACCCCCAGGTTTGTTGGGGCGATCTCAACGTCGTATTCGTTTGAACAGTAAAGCACTCCCCCCTGGAGTAGAACATTTTTGCTCCCCCACAGCCACCAAAATACTCAAACTACTCCAATCTTCCCCTAACAAAGATTACAGCACTCAATATATCCAGAGACAAATTCGGGGAGCTACTCTCCCCCTGCAAGAGTTACTCAAAAGAGGTTGGGTGGAAAGTTATCTAGCACCTCCAAAAACCGCCCGTCCAAAGCTACAAAAGGTAGTCACTTTGGTAGTTGACAATTTACCCCCAGACTTGACTAAGCGACAGGAGGAGATTATCGCTGTCCTCCGCTCTTTTGGGGGAGAATTGGAGTTTAATCAATTCCTGGTTTTAGCTCGCACTACTGGAAAAACAGTAGAAACCTTAGAAGGAAAAGGCTGTGTAGTCATAGAAGAGAGAGAGGTAATGCGTTTGGAGGGAGAAGGAACCTACTCTCAAGACATGGCTAAAGAACTAACTAGCTATCAGAAATCAGCAGTAAAGGTCATCGCCCAATGTGAAGGAAATGCCCAAATATTATTGCACGGAGTGACGGGTTCCGGGAAAACAGAAATATATTTACAAGCCATCGCCCCCATTTTAGCAGGAGGAAAATCAGCTTTAGTGCTAGTACCGGAAATCGGTCTCACTCCCCAACTTACAGATCGTTTCCGGGCCCGTTTTGGGGAAAAAGTTTTCGTTTATCACAGCGCCCTCTCCTCTGGGGAACGTTACGATACTTGGCGCGCTATGCTGACAGGAGAGTCTCAAATCGTAATTGGCACTCGCTCCGCCATTTTTGCCCCTTTACCTAAACTGGGTTTAATCGTTCTTGATGAAGAACACGATTCCAGTTTCAAACAAAATGAACCCCAACCTACATACCACGCCCGCACCATCGCCCAATGGCGTTCAGAACAGGAAAACTGTCCTTTAATCCTCGGTTCCGCTACCCCTTCTTTAGAAAGTTGGGTGACAGCGAAAAATACTCAAGGAAAAACCCCATCCTACTACCTATCCTTACCGGAGAGAATCCAATGCCGTCCTTTCCCAACCGTTAAAATTGTGGATATGCGGCGGGAATTAGAAAGGGGCAATCGCTCAATTTTTAGCAGTGAACTTGCCAATGCCCTGGAACAAATGCACAATCTTGGGCAACAAGGTATACTTTTTATCCCTCGACGGGGTCACAGTACTTTTGTCTCCTGTCGCAGTTGCGGTTACGTTATCGAATGTGCTCACTGCGATGTTTCCCTATCCTATCATTATGGCTCAGAAGAAAATAAAGGACTGTTGCGCTGCCATTATTGTAACTACGAGCAAGTACAGCCTAAAAATTGTCCTGAGTGCGGTTCTCCCTATTTAAAATACTTCGGTACCGGGACTCAGCGGGTAGTAAAAGAATTAGAGCGGCAATTTCCTAAATTGAGAGCCATTCGTTTCGATAGGGATACCACCCGCACCAAGGGAGCCCACCGCATGTTATTGACCAGTTTTGCCCAGGGAGAAGCAGATTTGTTGGTGGGAACGCAAATGCTCACCAAAGGACTAGATTTGCCCCAATTGACTTTAGTGGGGGTAGTGGCAGCTGACGGACTGTTACACAGAGCCGATTATCGCGCTTCGGAAAGAGCTTTTCAAACCTTGACCCAGGTAGCAGGTCGTGCGGGAAGAGGGGACGACCCTGGAAGAGTAATTATCCAAACTTATTCTCCAGAGCATCCAGCCTTACAAGCAGTGGTGCATGGGGATTATGAAAGCTTTATGGCAGCAGAATTGACGTCAAGGGCAGAATTGGGTTATCCTCCCTACGGGCGTTTAATTTTACTGCGACTGAGTGGTTTGGATGGAGAGGAGGTGCAGCAAACAGCAGAAGTGCTGGCAGATGCTTGTCAGAATCTCTCATCCCCCTCTTGGGAAATTCTAGGACCAGCACCAGCTAACGTCATGCGAGTTGCCCGTCGCTACCGTTGGCAAATTTTACTTAACGTGCCCAAGTCAGTTACCATGACCATTGATGTTGACCCCCTCAGTATAGATTAATGTTATGGGCATAACTACTTTTATGAGTTCAGTGGGAATATGCCCTAGGTATTGCAGCTAGAGATTTTTATTTATGACTAAAATAATTGGTTTAATGAGCGGCACTTCTGTAGATGGAATCGATGCTGCTTTAGTGGAAATTAGCGGCTACTATGTAGATTTAGCAGTAAAATTATTATATAAACAAACTTATGCTTACTCTAAAGCTTTGAGAGAGCAAATTTTAGCCGTTTGTAGTGGAGAACCCATTGATCTAGCAACGTTAGCAGAATTAGATGACGCGATCGCCTATGAATTTGCCCTTGCAGCTCAAAAAATCCAAGAGGGTAACTCCCCTGCTGAATTAATTGGTTCTCACGGACAAACAGTCTTCCATCTCCCCCCTCAAGAAGGAGTTAGGCTAGGGTACAGTCAGCAACTTGGTAGAGGGGAGGTAATTGCTCATTTGACAAATATCCCGACAGTAAGCAACTTTAGAGTTGCGGATATAGCGGCTGGGGGTCAAGGAGCGCCTCTCGTGGCGAAAATCGATGCCTATTTACTGGGTGATACAAATAAATATCGCTGTATTCAAAATATTGGCGGCATTAGCAATCTAACTTATATCCCTGCCCAGAAAGAGATAAACTGGGAGCAGGGAGTTTCTGGCTGGGATACAGGACCTGGTAATGTTCTTTTAGATTTAGCAGTGCATCGATTAACTGACGGCAGCCAAAATTTAGACTATGATGGTAATTGGGCGCGCTCAGGAAAGATTTGTCAACCATTGGTTGATGGCTGGTTAAAGCAGGATTTCTTTCAAAAACCACCTCCTAAATCTACAGGGAGGGAGTTATTTGGGGAAGCTTACCTGGAGCAGTGTTGGCAAGATGCTGGCCCCTTCGGATTGAGTGAGGCAGACTGGTTGGCTACTTTGACAGAACTCACCGTTGCTTCTATTGCCCAGAGCTATCGCAATTTTTTACCCAGGATGCCAGATGAAGTGCTGCTCTGCGGTGGTGGTAGTCGCAATTTGTATCTCAAAGAAAGATTAAAGGAGGTTTTAGCACCAGCTAAAGTGCTGACTACCGATGAAGTAGGACTTTCTGGGGACTATAAAGAGGCGATCGCATTTGCCATTTTAGCTCACTGGCGCTATAACTGTTCCCTACCCGGTAATTTACCTCAAGTTACAGGAGCTAAACAACCGATGTTATTAGGAGATATTCACTTGCCAATTGCCTAATCGGTGGTTAATTGTTACAATATCAACAAGAATTTTCCTTAAAGCTCACTCTCAGTTGAGGTTGAGCCAACACATCAGGATTTTCGTGACTGGCAAAGCGCTTTGCCGTCTTCGGAACCTCCTCATTACCCAGCAGCAGCCAGCCAAAATTCTCCCTTGGAGAGTCCAGCCACTGCTGAACATCCGCCACCATCTCCGGAGTTGAATCCCAAGTGTAGGTACCCTTATTGCCTACTTTTTGCACAGCGCTGACTAGGGTGGAGAAATCACCCCCTGGATTAGTCCAGAAATCGCTATCGTAGAAGGTATGAATCCAGGTGGTATCTCCCTTGGTTGCAGGTGAACCCTTGCCACCTTCAGAGCTTGAATTTCCTTCACTCCAGTGCTTCAAAACTCGGTGTAGTCCTATAGCTTGCACCCCAGCAGCACGTTCTACAGTTAGAGTTAACTGCACTGATTGTACTTGGGAACAGGGGGGGATTTGCTCGGCGATGTCGAAAGCAAGTAGACCTCGTCTGAGGCTCCCTGTAGACTGATTGGTCCTACCTACGAAAAAGGCTGGACCCACCCCGTTACTGAGGTCCCCAGTGGGACTTTCAATCAGGGTGGTGTCTTTGCTTGCCTGTAGAACCTGGGTTTCTTTGGCGGATACTGCTATTACTGCTGTGGTTAAGCAGAATAATACGGTTAGTACTGCCAAAAGCGATCGTTTCATGGCAGTTTCCCCATTTTGTAGACTCTCTCATCAAGATAGCCCATAAAAGTTGGCGAAGCTGGACCAGCTAGGTTCTATACACCCGCCAACAAGCTTTCTTCTTGTCTAAGGTTTAAGCTAGGATTGCTTATACTCAAACTCTTTGGGACAGGATGTCGGAGTACATGATTTGCAAGGTCCAACTCCTTTACCTATCACATTAACATTTTGCATCATACCCAAATCTTCGTGAATCAGGATATGACAGTGAAAGACGAACTTGCCAGGGTAGTCCCAGAAGCGATGGCGGATCTTGATGTGACCATTTGCAGGAATATAAAAGGTATCCCACCAGATTCGATCTTCCTCTTTAATCTTCTCTAGCTTTGGGTTGTTATTGGGATCGCAGATCTCAACGACTTGGAATGGATTAACGTGAATGTGGAACGGATGATACGAACCAGCTGTGTTAGTCAAAGTCCATTCTTCAGCTGTATTCAGGTGCACGTTCTGCACAGTCTCGTGGGGTCCTGATGGTTTATACGTTTTTCCATTAACCTCAAATTGTTTCGAGATCGGAGCACCTGAATTTGGCTGACAACCATCCCCAGAAGCATCAAAAGATATGTTTTTAGTCCTGTTGTCCACTTCTTCATCTGTAACCGGTTGCAGATAAGGTGGTGCTGTTCCCGGAATCTTATTGGGTAACTGCTTCTGCTGGTCGGATGGAATCTCAGTACCTTCTACTTCAACATAGGCCAGCACCTGCTTTGTCTGGGCTGCCCTAACCCCGGGAAACTTATCTTTGCACACTCGGTATTTCCCAGTCTCTAGCTGAACCAAAAAGTCAGCGCGATTAGCTGGTGAGAGTTTCATACTACACATCGGTTCAGGCTGCTTGCCGTAAAAACTAATCCCATCTACTGCGATTCGGTATAATTTCTCTACTGGCTGATATGATCCGTCCGATTGCTCTTCCTCGAACTTGAGATCCATAAACCCTCGCGGGGTTGCCGTCGCATTGATGAAGCGCCAACGGTGAAGCTCTCCAGGTCGCATTTTCAGAGTAGGCATGGACTCACCGTTGACCGTAAACTCTTGTGATGTATTAACACATTTATAAACATCATTATCGTCGTTCCCGATTACTTCCTGAATAATCCAAAGTAAATCCTCATCGACGTCGATCTTGTCTCCTGGATTCTCCTCAATAATCAAAGCTCCTGCCATGCCATCAACAATCTGTATCGCTGTTGAACCATGCACGTGGGAGTGATACCAATGAGTGCCAGGAGCGTGGAAACTCGGCAACCAGACGCAATACGGATGTTCGGTTGCTGAATTATTATTCTGCTTATGTTGGGTTGCTGAATCATCATTCTGGTCACGAGGAGCAAGCTCGTACAGAACATCATCGGAAGAGCAAACTGCTGTCCCCTCCCCGCCGGATACCGGGTTGCCCTGACTGTCTAAGCTCATCGGTGACACGTGGAAACCGTGAAAGTGCAAGTTGGTAGTATTGAAATCATGAGGTTTATCTGGATCCGTGTTCGTGGAGTCATTTGGGGGCAGATCATTAACTAACTTGATATGCAACTGGTCACCAGCAGAAATCCTGAAGGTTGGACCAGGAACTTGACCATTGTAGCAACGTGTCATTTCAGTGCGTGGATTTTGACCTATGATGCTGATGTCGTGTTGAGCCACCGTTAGAACTGTAGGATCGCTTTCAGTTCTAGGAGAAACTCTTTCTGGTTGAGGAAACCCATTGATATAGCATTTTCCTGGCACTACTTTGGTTGTTGCCGGCGCTGAGGCAAGCGTCTCTGCGGAAGAAGAACGTGGAAACACGAGAGCTGCTGCAGTAACAACTGAGCCAACTGCTCCTACACTGAGGAACTTACGTCGGTTGATGCCCAAATTTTGATTCTCCTGCTTTTGTTGTGTCATCGAAAATTACCTCTGTTGGATTACTGTAAGTGTAGAATGAATTATCCGAAAAATAACCCAAATTTTACAAAACGTCATACTCACAGAGCGTCATATATTGTCGCAGCCCAAATCTCCCCTATCACCTCATGAGGAAAAGGGGAAATACCAATTTCTGGAGTCTAGGAGTGGGTTGCTTAGAAAGCTGGTTCTTAAGAGAAAATATGCAATCAACTCGAATCTCTACCTACCACCCTGTCTGTTTTCTGGTAGTGGCTCTTAACTGATTTGCCTCTTCAATCAAATTAAATACTTGCTGTTTCCAATCTGCTCCTTTCGCTTGTTTTTGAAGCTCAATTCTGGAGGTTATCCAGTCGATGATCAACTGATTTTCTTCCGCTTCGTCTCCCACATCGGCACGCATAAATCGGAGGAAATAGGGAACGTCCCACTCTATATAATGGGTCCATACATCGTAGGGGGCAACTGTCCAATCAATTTCCCAAACTTGTTTCAAAAGTCTGAGGAAAATCTTCTCTGCTTCAGGGCGATCCTGCTGGCTTAGAGCTTGAAGTCCGTCTACCAATCCTTGCTTATTCATCTTACTCCTTTAAGATAGATAATTTTCTGGCTGCTAAATTTATATTACATCTTTTCGAAAGTGGCCTAGAAGAACTCAACAAAATAATATAAATTTAAACAAAAGTTAATAATTTATTGCCAGCAAAACATGATACGCTAAACTAAACTCTGTTATCCATCTAATTAACCCGTGCAATACAGCAGAGCAACTTTTGATGAACAAGCCAATTCCTATGACCAGCGCGTGGGCTTACCTGAACCAGACTGCCAACAAATCGTTCAGGCTATACTTGCCCTGACCGAAGCACAACTGGGGGATCTGGTGGTAGAGGTTGGTGCGGGAACTGGTCAGATTGGTCAGTGGTTTGCTCCCTCACCAGTTCAATACCTTGGATTTGACCTCTCCCAAAATATGCTCAATGTATTCCGGCAGCGTCTGAACTCGAAAGGGAAGACCATGACTCTGGTGAGGGCTGACGGCAACCAAAGATGGCCTGTGGCATCGGCCACTGCTGGTGTTATCTTCAGTTCCCGAGCCATACACCTGCTAAATCTGGAGCATGTGGTTGAGGAGCTGTTTCGGGTCGCCCAGCCTGCAAGGGCAGCCCTAATTATCGGTCGCATCCAGCGGCAAAGAGAAAGCGTCAAAGCCAGAATGCAGCAAGAAATGCAGCGCCTGCTTCGCCAACGGGGTTTCCAGGGACGCCAGGGAGAACAAAACCAGCGCCAGCTCTTGGAATTATGTTGCCAGAGGGGGGCAAAGCTGATCGCTCCTGTAGTGGTTGCCCGATGGACAGTGGTAAGTACACCGGAGCTTTCCATCAAAAGTTGGGAACAAACACAGGGTTTGGGAGGCACTTCCATGCCTCTGGGTATCAAACAAGAAATTCTAGAGGAACTCCGAATCTGGGGGAAAGGGACATTCGGTGGACTTGAGCAGCAGGTGGAGTCTGAGGAAGCTTACGTACTACAGGGGGCTTATCTAACAGGCGTCGCATTATCAAGGGAGGATAGAGTCTCGCGCAAAGGGAGAGCCAAGATTTTTTGACTAAGTCTCGCTCTGATGCAACGCCTAAACTCTAAATCAGGAAGGTTCATCATCTTTCTTTTGTCTACTAACTAATCGTAATTTTGAGATTCTATGAAAAATCAACTTCTCTCCGAATTGGGACAATCTTTGGTAGCAGGTTCGCTGAGTGACCAGCAGGTGCTTGCAGACACTGGTCGCCAACCACCCATCAAAATCTTGCCCAATGCCAATATAATCAAGATAGGTGGGCAAAGCTTCATAGATCGGGGCAGGGCGGCTGTCTTTCCTTTGATAGAAGAGATCGTGGAGAACCTGGGTCGCCACGAAATAATTATCGGCACTGGAGGAGGGAGTCGAGCTCGTCATGCTTACAGTGTCGGGATAGATTTAGGTTTACCTACGGGGGTATTAAGTGTACTGGGTACATTTGTCAGTATGCAGAATGCGAGGATGATCCATTATCTGCTGGCCAAGCACGGCATCCCTTTTATCGAACCAATCCAATTTGCCCAGCTTCCCCTCTACCTGGCGGAGCGTGGTGCTGTAATCTTCTTCGGTATGCCCCCCTATACCTTTTGGCATGAGAATCCATCTGTTGGTCGCATCCCTCCCCACCGTACTGATACAGGAGCTTACCTTGTTAGTGAGGTCTTTGGTACTAAGTCCACGATCTTCGTTAAAGACGAGCAAGGTCTTTACACTGCCGATCCCAAGAAGGACCGTTCGGCCAAGTTTATCAAGAGAATTTCGGTAGCAGAACTCAAGGAGCTAGACCTAGAGGATTTGGTAGTAGAACGCCCTGTACTCTCCATGATGGAGAATGCGAAAAATAGCAAATCCATCCAGATTATCAATGGTATGGAAAAGGGCAATCTCACCAGAGCCTTAGCAGGAGAAGAAGTGGGCACCGTTATCTATGCTGATTGAGTTGAATCATCACCTAAAGTGTGTTAAAGGAAAACCAGGACATGAACTATCCATCAGAAAATAAGGACCAACGCCACCACCTCCAATCAATGCTAATGCGAGAGAGCCTCCTAGACAAGGAAGTGCAGAAATCAACTGAAGCACCGGTAATCAAGATGTTACCGGATGCTCACGTGATTAAGATTGGAGGGAGATCGATTCTGGATGCGGGGCGTTCAGTCACCTATCCCCTAGTTGAAGCATTAGCAAGTATTCTGGAATCGAAGAAACTGATCATCGGTACTGGCGGAGGTGTCAGGAGCAGACATGTGTTCTCAATCGGTCTGGATTTGGGTATGCCTACTGGTGTGCTAGCAGAACTGGCGGAGGCGGATGCTTTAGGCAATGCTCATATTCTCGGTGCTTTGCTAGCTCCCTATGGAGTAGTAGCTATTCCACCGGCAATCTTTGGTCACCTCTTGCCCCTTTTCATTCGCACCGTGCCAGGGGTTATTTTCACTGGAGTCCCCCCTTATTCTCTGTGGGAGCATCCCCCAGCGATCGGACGCATTCCAACCCACGGTAGTGATTCCGGCTCTTTCCTCCTGGCAGAGTGCTTTGGCTGCAAGAATTTGACCCTGATTAAGGATGTTGATGGACTCTACGAGAAAGACCCAAAAATCGATTCAACCGCAAGCTTTATCCCCAAAATCTCTACTGCGGAACTCCGCCAGCGCCCCTTTGAGACTCTTCCCTTTGAAAATATTCTCATGGATTTGTTAGATAATTCTCGACAGTTTCAGCAGTTCCAAATTATCAATGGGCGATCGCCAGAGAAGATTGCTGCTGCTCTCAATGGCGAACATGTGGGAACTATCGTCTATCGCTAATTAGGATTGGTGCATGAATTGGGTTAATTATCATTGAGGTTATTACTAAAAATGAAACTGGCTATGAATGGCTTTACCAAACATCGTGGTCCTGTTACGGGCGTTATACTATTGGCATCTGGGACTTAAAGACAAAACAGCCCAAGTCTTCACTTAAGGGACACGAGGATGATGTTGAAGACTTCATTTTTATTGACGAAAGGTACGGTGTTTCTGCATCAAGAGACTGTCGTATTCTGGTCTGGGATCTAGAAACATCTAGAGCGATCCGGGTTCTAGAAGGTCATGAAAAAGATGTCTTAGCCCTAGCATACCACGACGGCAAGCTTTATTCATCCGGCGACGACATGACTTTGCGGATGTGGGATTTAGATTCAGATCGCCCGCTCAAAACCTGGGGACCATTTGAGAATGAAACAGATACCTGTGCCCTAGATCCTCAAAGAAACCGTGCTATTTTAGGATGTGACGACGGTTGTATTCGCATCTTCGATACCCAAACTGGAGATTTAGTTAAGACCATCTCAGCCCATAAGTCAGGAATTAAAAAAGTAACCGTATCTTCGCGGAATGGAGATATTTTGTCGGCAGCCTATGACCAAAAATTATTGGTTTGGGATGCCAAAACACTGGAGGGGAAATTAAGCTTGGAGAGGATGCCCTTTGCCTGGGAGAGATCCTTGCGTTGGACTCCAGATGGCAATGGCATTATCGCTGGTACTTTTGATGGAACTGTGATTCTCTGGAATGCAGCCGATGGCAAGCTTGAGTTAGAAGTGGGCCAACAAGAAGATAGAGAACCGGGCAATGCTTGTTTTAACGATGTTTCGGCGGCAGATGATGGAGAGATTTCCCTAGCGAGTGATGATGGCTTCATTCGTTTGGGCAAATTAACCAAAGATTGTGCTGCGTGGCAGGCAAAAGTAGCACCTTCATCTGGGAGGATGTTAATGAATGCCATTGCGGGCGACAAAATAACTCTGTCCGTATTGCTCACCATCAAGGTTATGAAGGAGATATTTTTGTTGGTTGCTACAGCAGCAAGATTGTCCATCTAAAAGCTAACGGACAAATTAAAGGAAAAATTTCTGTTCATGAGGGAGCGGTAAAGTCCCTGCGCTTGCACCCCTACAAGCCAATTGGGGTCAGTTGCGGTGCGGACGGCATTTTGCACTCCTGGTATTTTAACGGGGAATCTCTTCGCCGTTATGTCGGTCATCAGGCGATCGCTAACGATGTTGATTCAGATCCCAGTGGAACTTTGCTTGCTAGTGTCTCCCGCGATTTTACAGTTAAAGTCTTCGACTTGTGTGGATGCTTGAACAGCCTCGTGAGAGTTTGGAAGCTAATCTAGCACATCGCTGACCATTTTGAACATTAAAGGTTCTCCTATAGATTATGCTAGAATAAACGAACTGGATAACATGAGAGAATTGCCCGTTTTGAAAATACAATCTTAAACTATCAAATCAGAAATTTCTAATGCACCATGCCTCTAGCGATTTCTCACTCATAAAGAGAGATTGAGTTTATTTCTTAAAATTTGTTAACTATAGTAAGTACTATTATGCTGAAAACACTAACTAGACGATGGTTTCTCTGGCTAAGTCTATGGTCATGTTTGGTTGCTTGCACTGCTCCTACTCTTAAAAGTCAACAGCCAGAAGTGGTGAACCTAACAGTATCAGTGGCTGCTAGCTTACAAGATGCCATGAAGGCCATCAAACCACTCTACACCAAGCAAACACCAGAAGTTACTATTACTTATAACTTTGCCTCTTCTGGCTCTTTGCAGCAACAAATCCAACAGGGAGCACCAGTGGATGTTTTTATTTCAGCAGCCCCGAAACAGATGAATGCTCTCGAATCTAAGGGGCTTTTACTAGAAGGAACAAGGCAAAATATTCTTAAAAATCAGATGGTTTTAGTTAGTCCTAAAGAGCAGACTGGTATCTCGAATTTTCAGGAATTAAATTCTGCTCAAATCAGTAAAATAGCAATGGGACACCCAGTCAGTGTACCAGCTGGACAATATGCCAAGGAAGTTCTCACTACTCTTAATTTGTTTGACCAGCTCAAACCCAAGTTTGTTTTCGGCAAAGATGTTCGCCAAGTTCTATCTTATGTGAAAACAGGTAATGTAGATGCAGGACTGGTGTATGCAACAGACGCAAAACTATCAGAGAAAGTTAAACTAGTTGCTACTGCTCCGCCAGATTCTTACTCCCCCATTATCTACCCAGTAGCGGTATTGAAAGATTCTCAAAACTCTGATGATGCTAAACAGTTCGTCCAGTTTCTTATGGGTGAGGAGGCTAAACAAATGTTTGAGAGGTACGGTTTTACCATAGCTAACAATTTATTTATTTTTTAGTAGGTTGGGTAGAGCGATAGCGAAACCCAACACAAATTACCTTGGCTGTTGGGTTTCGTTACCTCAACCCAACCTACCACTACAACTATAAATCAATTTTAATATATAAGCTCTGTGGTTGGGGCTGAGGGGATTTGTGGACAGCCCAGAGGGCTATCCCACGAAGTATCGCTATCGCTTAATAATTAGAGACTGCTATATCTGTAGGAAACATTTTTAAATTTAATATAACTTCTAATTTCATGGAAGATTTATCTCCCTTATGGATTTCCCTCAAAACTGCTTGCTTCGCTACTATCTTTGCCTTCTTTTTAGGAATTACAGTAGCAGGCTGGATGCTTCCCTATCAAGGGAAAGGGAAAGGAATCATTGACGGTATCTTGACGCTTCCTTTAGTTTTACCCCCCACAGTAGTTGGTTTTTTGTTACTATTATTACTAGGGAAAAATAGCCCAGTAGGAGAGATATTGAGGCAATGGGGAATTTCTGTTATCTTCTCCTGGCCTGCCACTGTGATTGCTGCTACAGTAGTTGCCTTTCCCTTGATGTATAAAACCGTACTGGGAGCATTCAAACAAGTAAATCAGGATTTGATTA
>JACONB010000059.1 GCA_014323965.1 Prochloron sp. SP5CPC1
AACCCGGAATTACCCCCAGAAGAATGGGATTTGGAGAATCTGACGGGGAAAGTGAAGCAATTTGTTTATCTGCTGGAAGATTTAGAACCCGCTCATTTGGAAGATATGACTGTAGGGGAAATTCAAACCTTCTTCCACGAGGAAATACGGAAAGCTTACGATATTAAAGAAGGGGAAGTGGAGCGAATTCAGCCAGGATTGATGCGCTCCGCCGAGCGGTTCTTTATCTTGCAACAAATCGATACCCTCTGGAGGCAGCATTTACAAGCAATGGATGCTTTGCGGGAGTCCATTGGTTTGCGAGGTTATGGTCAAAAAGACCCCTTAATTGAGTATAAGCAGGAAGGATACGAAATGTTCTTGGAAATGACTATCGATGTTCGCCGTAATGTGGTTTACTCTATGTTCCAGTTCCAGCCTCAAGCACAACCACAGGTGGCTTGAAACAGTAGTCGCGAGTAACATTGTCAACCAAATTATTCGTGGCGTATCTAGGCGCGATCGCCGTTAACAAGTAAACCATCCTATCGCCCGCTCATGAATTGCGGGCTACGTTATCAAAAGATATAGGCGATCGCCACAAACAAGGATAAAAAACAGCCTGTATCCCTTTTCCTGTAAGTCTTCATGGCTTTGTTACTATTTATAGTTGGCTCCCATTTGGTGCTATCCTTGCAGTATACTCAGAGTTTAATGGTAATAAAAGTTTACAACTCTTATATTATCTTATCTGTTTGAGGGTTGACATTTCCATTATACTCAGATTATTACTCTGATTTCATTTGGGTATAGGGCATGGATCTATCGCTTCAGCAAAAACTAGTAACTAAGAAGTAATGAGCAAAATCTTATGTCCATTCTGCTTTGAGCAATTTAAATCATCCCAAACCCTATTCCGTTGCATCAATTCCCGTTGCTCGGGGCAGGCACCGGATAAAACCTACGCCAAGTATCAAGGACTGCTATCAGCTCCGAAGCTGGGATTGAGTTTTGCTCCCCGTGAGGGCGGGATCAAGAAGATTGCTGGACTCTTTCAAGGACCAAGGGAAGTGTCCTGCCCTACCTGTCAGCGCCCCACTCCCAAGCGCATTTGTCCCACGTGCCATTACGAGCTGATGTACGACGCTGGTAGGACAAAAGAACGGACAATAGCAGTCATCGGCGGGCGCAGTGCGGGCAAGAGCATCTATATTACAACACTGATTCACTGTTTGTTTAATCAAGTGGGTACTAACTTCAATGCTGGGGTAATGGCGAGAGGGGATCTGACTTGGAATTGCTATCAAAATGATTTTTATAAGCCCCTCTATGAAGAAGGAAGATTGCTGCTACCTATTCAAACTGCTGAGGTGAATGCTAGGACAAAAACACCGATGGTTTTTTCGGGTGACTATTGACGATGGGGGAAAGCGTTAGGTAGTCAATCTGGTGCTCTTCGATACCGTTGGGGAAGATATGTAAAATCTGGATATCATGTCTATGGAAGCTTGTTATATTGGCTATTCTGATGGGATTATTTTCTTGTTGGATCCCCTGTAAATCGAAGTAGTGTGACAGCAGTTATCCGATGATACCCAGCTCCCTCCTTTAGATCCGGGGGCGGAACCAGTGCAAATTGTGGAGCGTTTATACGAACTGCACGAACGACAATTTGCACTCAAAGCTACGGCAAAAATCAAAAAGCCCGTTGCCTTCACTTTAGCTAAAGCGGATACTTTGATGTCAATTATCGATCCGAGTTTTGCTTTATATAGTAATGGCGAACATTTCGGTTACCTCAATCTTGCGGATGTGGAATCGGTACATGTAGAAATTTCTAGTTACCTGCAAACCTGGCTGAGACAGCAATTCAATAATTTGGTCAAGAGGAATTTCGGGAAGTATCGGTTTTTTGCTGTTTCTTCCCTGGGAGGAGCACCCACAGATAGTCGAGTTCCTACTATCTCGCCCTTGCGAGTAGAAGATCCCCTGCTTTGGATTTTTCACCAATTTGGTATTATCAAAGGGAAAAAATAAACTATGGTTATCAGATAGCAATATTATACCTCCTGTCGCAATCCGGCTAATCCCCAGCGAACTGGTTTTCAGGTTAAAGCAGAGTCGCCAGGAATGAGTGCTCATGCAGCCAATCTCCTCAGTAAATTGAGCGGATATAGCATTCCATCCCAGGCAGATCCAGAAGATATTAACTCCCATCCCATAGCCCTGCGCTATTATGCTGTAGAGGGGGAGGCAATGCTGATAGGGAGCCAATCCAATGGGAAAGATGAAATGAACCGTCCGGGGAATTATTTTGTCCACAGCGTGGTGGGTTCTCCTGAAGAAATCGCCTCTTATTTAGCGCCTATATTTTACTGGGGCAGTCCTTTTTGGGTGAGCCAAGACGAATCTAATCAGACGGAGTTACCAATCTTGTCCGAGTTCGATGTGGAGGTGACTTTGGATTTTGATGACCTTTGGACTTTTCTCCAACAAGGAAAACGACGGCAGTGGTTTTATTCCCTTTTATGCGCCGTCATGGATTATCATCAATCCCAACGGAAAATTGTCATTTTGGACCACAATGAGTCCGTGGCTTTTTGGATTGCTGCTGTAAGCACTGCATTACCACTGCGCTATAGTCGCTACCTGACTTTTGCTACTTATCACCACGATCCTTATTCCGCTCCATTTATCATTACCGGGACTACGGCTGATTCCAGTTTTCGTTTCACTAATGACGAGTATATCTCTTATTTTGTCCTCAATGCTCTTGAAGGGAGAATTAGTGAGGCACCGGATTCTGATTATGCTCAATTCATTTGCTCTCGTTTTGAACCAGAAGGCTATGAGGGGGAGATTCTCGACTTTTTCGATTGGGGAGAAAGATTTGAAATGGAGTCTCACAGCATCACCAGGAAGTTAGACTCTTTGAGTGTTTTTTGGTTGGCTACTGTCAAAAATGCTCTGGATATTAACTCCGATAAAGTTATTCGAGCTGGGGAAGTTGTGATTCAAGAAATCTCCCAGAAATCTCATCTGGAATCGGAGGATGTGGAGGATGCTAACCATGGTTGGGAAATTTTGGGAGATGCAATCATCCAGCGTCCAAGTCAGGAGTTAATTGAAAATTACTGTCTCGCCCTCAAGACCTTAAAACGCAGCGATCCTCAGTTTCCCCAAACATGTGTGGGGTCATTCTATATCCTAGCAATGCTAGTTTTGAACAAGCGACAGGAAGAAGCTCATGCTCTAGATTCAGTTCTGAAGCAACTATACTCTCAAGATGTTTTAGCCAGCACTCTTCAGCAGCCCAAATTGATTCAAATGCTGGCAGAGCAATTGCGGGTAGATGATGAAGAACAAGTTCTTATTTTCTGGGACTATCTGGGTAGTAAATTGCGCCTCCATGAGAATAACAAAGAATACTTTAAAACCTTGCTGGGTAAAACCTTTGCTGTTTTGCAGCGGCAAGGAACAGGGGACATTTTTCAAGTTCCGGAAAGTGCAACCAAGATAATCTCTTTATTACTGGCTGCTCGGGGGTTAACCGCTGATTTGATTCTCAACCATGCAGCAGAGTCCGAGAGGCAATATCCTGTAGTATTAAGGTGGGTCTACTATAGCTTAGTTCAGCAAGTACCTATCAATCAAAGACCGGCACGATATTGGAGTTATTGGCCAACTTGGCCCCAGTCAACCCCTCTTTATCAGTACGAACTGCAACGGGACTTATTGGCATCTGGCGGTACTTCCCAAGCTATTAATGTGGTGTTCATGTGGACAGAAGTAATTCAGCCTCAATATCGCCCCAATATCTTGTCGGAAGCCTTAGATTTTTGACAATCCCAGGTCCGGGGCATTAATCAACAGGAATTAGCCCATGAATTCCTGCTTCATGACCATTTAGTTATTGCTATCAACCTAGGAAAATACCAACAACTGGTGGCTCAGGTACTTGCAGGGGCGAAGATTAGGAGAGTGAATCAATCTACTGCTGCTCTCTATCAAAAGCTAATGGCTGACCGGAAATTAAGAATTACTCAGGAAAACAAAACTATCATTCAAGGAGTCCTGGACTTGTTTAACAAAAGATTGCAAAAGGGAACAATTCCTCAGCTACAACAGCGCTATGGTTCTCTAGACGAAGAAACCAACGAGGAAGAAGTCAGGGAACTGTTTAACTCACTATTTGCTGCGAGTCAAGCAGATCCTGAAGCTCATTTTCGCTTAGTGGCAGCAGTATACATAACTGAGCTGCGAGAACTATTCTGGAACATATATTGGGAGCAATTTAAAGTTTGCTTGCTGGAAGAAAAGCGCATTGCCGATATAGTTGTAACCCTGGATATGTGGTTTAAAGCATCCGGGTACTTAGTAGAGCAGTACCCCTATGTCTTCCCGGAGTTTTTCACCCAACTGCCGAAATTTTTAGAAGAACTAAAAGCCTCTAAAAACTACAAAGTAGTTCAGAAAGAATTTGAAAAACGGTTGAGCCAAAAAGATTGGTATCCAGTTATCCAAAAGTATATCCAGTCGCGTCAGAACTTACTCAGTAATATTTGGGGAGCGGTGAACAAGCTATGATTTTTGATTTAACTAACACTCTGTTTCTACTCCAAGCTGATAGTGGAGGAGATCCGTTCGGATGGCTGATTGTAATAGGAGTCATTCTCTGGCTTCTCTACTTACTCATTATCTATGTAGTCTTGCCCATCCTAGGTGTAATAATTGCTATTGCCCTGATTTTGGTAGCCTCGCTGGCAGCATTTGGTTCTCTAGTAGGCATATTTGTCGGTCTCAAAAATGTCTACCAGCAGTGGGTGAAAGGACATAAAGAAGCGAAAGCGAGAACTCCCAGCACTACGCCTAAAAAGCTGTTGGTATCTCTTTACGAACCTCAGCCTGCTCATCTCATGTATATGTATGACACTGGTTGGTTTGTGATGGGCTTCATAGCTTGGAAAGTCTGGGAACCAACAAATATCGATGCGAGGAAGTTTTTAGATAGAGCTGGGAACTGGTTCCGAAGTGCTGGGGATGCCGATAATTGGGTAATGAAGCTGTGGAAAGCAAGTTTTGCACTAGGGAGTGGTTTAGGAGGTTTGTTTCACTATGTCGCCGCATTTGCCATTGTTCTTACTTTCCTCACCCTGCAATTGGTCTTCCTTATCTTAGGAGTCATGGTTACCAGCTGCTTCACAGTTATTTTGGGACTGGGCAATTGGTTGTACGGCACTTATTACAAGATTTACTATCGCTGTCATAGCTGTCATCACCAGATGCAGCTTCCCATTTATACTTGTCCCAATTGCAGCACCAAACACACCCAATTGTGGCCCAGTCTCTACGGGGTTCGGTTCCACACTTGTGCGGGAACCAAAAATGGCAATTTCTGCAATGAAAAACTCCCCACCCTTGACATATTAGGACGCAGTAAACTGAAGCAAGAATGTCCCAATCCCGATTGCAGCAGTCCTATAGAAGGATTGGGAGGAACCAACGTTCACCTGCCCATTGTGGGGGGTCCGGCGGCGGGCAAATCCCATTATATAGCCATGGCAGTAATCCAACTGATTCGGGATTTTGCCCCAACTCACAGTCTACAAATCACTTTACCCAATCAGGAACACCAGACAAACTACGATACTAACGTCAAGAGACTGGAATCCGGTCAGCGTTTGCTGAAAACTGCCGATCTTGGGGATAGCGCTAAAGCATTCAACTTGCAGATAAAAAAGAGCAATCGAGCAGTGCCGAAATTGCTTTACCTGTACGATGCTGCCGGGGAATCTTGGACTCAGGAAGACAGAGCACTATTGCAGAAATACTTTGAATATTTACACGGCATTGTGCTGATTATAGACCCTTTTTCTCTGGAACAAGTGCGCACTGCTTACTCCTCTGAACTCAGTAGCAATCCTGGTATCATCTCCCCCAGTTCGGAAAATCCAGAAGCGGTGTACGAGAGGATGGTGGAACTGTTGGAAATTAAGTTTCGGGGAATGACTGGTTCCCGGCGTTTTAAGCAGCTAGTAGCGGTTATGCAAGAACAGGCGGCCGCTCCTGTCAGACATTCACAACTTTATGCAGGATATAGAGGATCTTCTCGCTCGTCACGGGTTTGAAATTTACTAAACCGAGAGCGAAGTCTTCGATCGCGCCCTGCAAAAACTGCGAAAAACTATTCCCACCGATAACAGGGAACTAGATCGGCACATTGTAGAGCGATTGCGGAAAGGTTTGCGTTATGGAGAGCGCATCCTGCGTCCAGAAATCGTCACTGTTTATAGCTATAAGGAGAAATAAATCATGACAGAGCAAAACACCATTTTTGGCATTGACTTGGGAACCACCTACTCTTGTATTGCCTATGTAGACGAATCTAATCGCCCAATTGTCGTTCCTAACTCAGCAGGCGATCGCACGACTCCCTCCGTTGTCCAAGTCAGCGGTGAAGAAGTTATTGTCGGTAAAGAGGCAAAAAACAGCAGTATGCTCTATCCAGAAGAGACGGTAGATATGATTAAGCGCTCTATAGGTAAAGACGAGCCGCGAGAGATTGGCGATAAATTTTACACCCCAGAAGAAATCTCCTCGTTCGTTTTGCGCAAAGTGGTTCAAGATGCCCAACAGTACACTGGGAAGAAGATAACCGACGTTGTTATTACTTGTCCCGCCTATTTCGGCATTCCCGAGCGCAATGCTACCCAGAAAGCGGGAGAAATTGCCGGTTTGAACGTGCGCAGCATAATCAACGAGCCAACAGCGGCAGCAATCTCCTATGGCATGAACGAAGAGTCGGATAAAGTAGCATTGGTTTACGATCTAGGAGGCGGTACCTTCGACGTTACCATGATCAAGATTGAAGGGAGCAAGATTATCGTAGTCTGCACCGATGGGGACCACAATCTGGGGGGTCGTAATTGGGATGACTCCCTTGCCAGCTATATTGAAAATGACCGAGAATATACTCCAGTTAGTCTCTTTACCCTAGTTCTATCATACCTCAAAAGCTGTGCAGAAGACTTTCTCAGTCAAACAGTTACTGATGCGGTAATTACAGTGCCAGCTTATTTCAATAATATGCAGCGTCAAGCAACAATTGAAGCTGGCAAACAAGCGGGACTAAACGTGCTGCGTATCATCAGTGAACCCACAGCGGCAGCACTTGCCTAGGTCCTGCGTCCTACTAGCTCGAAAGCAAAAATTTTAGTCTACGACCTCGGTGGCGGAACATTCGATGTATCCCTAGTAGAAATAACCCCAGATGAATTGCGAGTAATTGGTACAGCCGGAGACCATCAACTAGGAGGCAAAGACTGGGACGATCGCATTTTATTATATCTTGCTACGGAATTTGAAGAAGAATTTGGTGAAGAACTAGTCGGTGAAGAGTTTAACGAACTCATGGTTCTAGCAGAAAAGACGAAAATTAGCTTGTCTGCTAAACAATCAATCACCGTAACGGTAAGAAATAACCAGCATCGCGGCAAATATGAAATTACTCGCACTCAATTTGAAGAACAAACCAAAGACTTGATGGAACGGACGCAAATGCTAGTTAATCAAGTTTTAGAAGATACCCAACTGACTTGGGCTGAGATTGAGGGAGTAGTGCTGGTGGGGACCCGCATGCCAATGGTACTGGAATATGTAGAACGAATGTCAGGTAAACCAGCGATGACAGGTGTTAATCCCGACGAAGCAGTTGCTTTGGGGGCTGCTATTCAAGCGGCGATGGATACTGAGAGTCAGAAAGGACAGCAAATGATGTTTCTTGGGGGACGCAAAAGGAACATTGACGCTATTAGCCGCAGTTTGGGAATGATTGCCCAAAACGAGGATGGTAGCAAATATATCAACAGCATTATTATTCAGAAAAACGAGCCAATTCCCTGCCAGCAGACTCGCCCCTATCGCCTACCTATCCGCCGCAGCGGCGACAACAAGTTAGAAGTTTTTATGACCCAGGGCGAAACCACAGATCCCATGAGCTGCGCTTATCTAGGCAAATACGTGTTCACCGATATACCCCAGATCCAGGCAAGAGCGGCGATAGTCGATCTCACCTACTCCTACAATCTCAATGGTGTAGTAGAAGTTGCAGCAGTTGAACGCAGCACCCAACAGCCACTTACATTAACTATCGAGCCTTTACCTCATGATATACCCCATCGCTTTGCCTTATCACCTGCTAATGAGACAGCACGGGAACACCTCAATTTATACATGGCTTTTGACCTTTCTGGTAGCATGGAGGGCAAGC
>JACONB010000060.1 GCA_014323965.1 Prochloron sp. SP5CPC1
TTCATCCACAATGGTACCCGGAGGCAAAAGTCATTTGCAACGGTGAAGTGGTTATGTGTGTGGGTTCCACACAACCGGAAATTAACGTTGAAGTTTGGTCTGGGAACCATCCTTTTTACACCGGAACCCAGAAAATCATCGACACGGAAGGAAGGGTGGATCGCTTCCTGCGCAAATACGGTATGCTGGATACCGAAGAAACGGACGTTGCAGCAGAAAAATAGCGGATTTGTCCCTCCTATTCCCCCAGCATGGTTTCCTGCCGGGGCTTCTAATTCTACCCAAATCGACAAATTCCATGGCTGAATCTTACCTGCTAGACAAACTGCAATCCGTAGAGCAAACTTATCACGAATTGACCCGCCGCCTTGCGGATCCAGATATTGCCACTAACCCCAGTGAATTGGTGAAAGTGCAAAAGGTTCGTTCTTCTCTGGAGGAAACCGTTACTACCTACGAAACCTGGAAAAAAACCCAACAAGACTTGAAAGACGCTCAACAGATCCTCAAAGAAGCCAACAACGATCCTGAATTAAAGGAAATGGCAATAGAAGAAGTGGGAGACTTACAAGCTCTACTGGAAGAGTTAGAGCAAAGATTAAAAATTCTCCTCTTACCCAGAGATCCCAATGACGATAAGAATATCATGTTGGAAATTCGTGCTGGAACTGGGGGAGAAGAAGCCAGTATTTGGGCAGCAGATTTGGTGCGCATGTACTCCCGTTACGGAGAATCCCAACGCTGGCAAGTCAAGCTCTTAAGCGAGTCTGTAGCAGAAATGGGGGGCTTTAAAGAAGCAATTCTGGAAATTCAAGGAGAGCAAGTTTACAGCAAACTGAAGTTTGAAGCAGGGGTTCACCGAGTGCAGCGAGTACCCGTCACAGAAGCAGGAGGCAGAGTTCATACTTCCACCGCTACAGTAGCAGTAATGCCCGAGGTAGATGAAGTAGAAGTAGCCATAGATCCCAAGGAGATTGAAGTTTCCACTGCTCGTTCTGGGGGTGCTGGGGGACAGAACGTGAACAAAGTAGAAACAGCAGTTGACTTGTTCCACAAACCTACGGGAATTAGAATCTTCTGTACCGAGGAGCGCTCTCAGCTACAAAACCGGGAACGAGCAATGCAAATTCTGCGGGCTAAGTTATATGAGATGAAAATATCTGAACAAAGAGCAGAGGTTAGTTCTATGCGACGCTCTCAAGTGGGTACAGGAGCTAGATCTGAAAAAATCCGCACTTATAATTATAAGGATAATCGGGTGACGGATCACAGACTCGGTCGCAATTTTACCCTCACCCCAGCCCTGGAAGGAGAAATAGAACTCATTATTCAAGCTTGCATTTCTCAAGATCAGCAAGAACGGTTAGCAGAATTGGCTGCTAATTAGTTTTATTAAACCGCAGAGGCGCAGAGTACGCAGAGAAAGATAAGAGAGGCGTAGGTTGGGTTGAGGAACGAAACCCAACAAGTCTATTTAAGGTTCTTGTACCCACTTCAGTGCCTGGTGTTTTTCCTCAAAGGAAAAATGCTTCACCTCTATACTAGGGAATAACTTATCCGCAATAGCAGTGAATTTCTTGATCCATTCTTTACTGGAAACGATCGCCTCCTTTTTAAATTTTGTAAGAGTAGAAAGTGCCTTGATTTTTTCTAAAATAACACCCAATGACACCCCATCAAACTCTTTAATTTCCACATAAATGTTGAACGTATCATGACTCGCTAGAACAGTCTTGATCCGGTCAATAACTTTGGTCATGTCTTGTTTTTCCACCTTCCCAGCAATGCAAAAACCAATGACATTATCTGCTGGGACCGAAATTTCTTCTATCATCGAATTTCTCCGATATATAACAACGTGCATATATTATAACTCTAACAGCTCTGGCAAGGGAAAGGGTAAGCCATCCTCCTCAAGTAAGAGTTCCAGAACTTCCTGTCCATTTCTTGCTGCCTCTTCATAGGTCTTACCATGAGTGCGGTATTTTTGCTCAGGGAAGTCCGGAAAATGTACTAGATAACAGTCATCCTCCCTCGACCAGACAATAACCATTTGATAGTGCAGTGTACTCATTCTTACCCGCTCCCTCGTTGCTCAACAATTCTGATAGCCTGGATTACTTCCTTTTCTTGATAAGGTTTAGCATCGCTGCTTTCCTTTCCTGAAAGGGTGACACGACCGGGATATAGTGGATGTAACCACTTTGTATGACTGCCTTTACCAGAGTGCTCAGAAAAACCACCCTTTTTGAGCATAGCTTTTAACTCACGAACCTTTTTTGGCATTCTTCCCTCTATCCATTAACTATCCCCCTATTTAATTCAACCCTGGTTACTGGGAGCAGCTCGGTCTCGTTGGCAAAAATTAACCCCACAACAGATTTTGTAGGGGCAGGACATAGCCACAACCCCTGGGACAAACACATTAATGCATACTATTAATGCTCATAAGTATCCTCAATTTTGCCTACTATTACTGTTTTGAGCTCGTTCAACTCTGCTTTTAATTCCTTCCGATTTGGCTCTTTAATGAGATAACGAACTACAAACCAACAGCTGTAACCTATCCCCACTAATTCAAACAGCGGTTCACATAGGGGAATGCGGTTAATGGCATCTATAACTGCTAAGGTGAGATAGACAGCGATGATAGCCAGGATCATCAGCATGACATAGAGCAGAGGTTGTTTGTAAGCCAAGAACAATTTGGTCCCCTCATCAGGAAACTGCTTCAAAAATTCTACCACTGGTTCCAGGGTATCTTGCCAAGACTCTTCAGGGGATGTCTCTGGCTGAGGTACCATGGTCCCTGGTGGATTGGTATTCAAACTTGAAGGTTTTTGCTCTTCAGCCACCTTAGTTTCGACTTTAGATTCCATATTTGACCTATCCTTTTGTTAAAATGGACATTCGATATTGCATCGAAGACAGCCACAAGAGAAAAGCAGCTGACTAACCTTTGCCCATCTTATCAAAGAGTTTCGATGGTTAGCTCAAACTGGTTATAATGCTCTTAACAATACTTTATATTGTCCCTCAAATTCCTTCGTCTTCCTGCTTGTGGGAACTACTACAGCAATAAATTTCGCAGGAATTATTGGGAGTTTCAAACAGTTTTACTTTTTCCAGTTCAGCCCCAAGTTCTCGAATTGGTTCTGTCAAGAGTCTGGCGATATAAAGAGCGATATTTTCCGCTGTGGGTACAACTGTCCCAAAATAAGCAATATCTTTGTTCAAGAAAGTGTGATCCAATGGTTCCAGCACAAGTTCATTGATCGCCCCCTGCAAAGCCCCCAGATCCACCAGCATTCCTGTACGGGAGTCAATTTCACCAGTTACAGAGACTTCCAGATGGTAATTATGCCCATGACTACGGGCGCATTTACCGTAAATCTCACAATTTTCCTCGTAGCTCAATTCTGGAAGAGCGAGGCGATGAGCTGCACTAAAATGGGTTTTAAGAGTCAGAGATGCTTCCATACCGTTTCCTCGATAATCAGCCCAAAGTTCGGGATGTTCAAACAATTGAATCTGGACTAGCGGTAAATGGGAAGCTAGTCGGTGCCAGATCACCCGAGCCATATTTTCCGTTGTCGGTAAGGTTTGCCGAAATTCCGGCCAAACATCATTGAGATAAGTATAGTCTAATTGCCTAATTACTTCTGTCTTAATTATCTGCTTGAGTCCCGAAAAATTTTGCACCATTCCATAGCGATCCAATTCCCCAGCTCGGGAGACAACCAGGACGTAGTTGTGTCCGTGTCCCGGAAAGCGACTGCAAGGGCCAAAGCGCTGCTGGTTTTCCGCTTCATCTAGTTCTGGCAACCAATATCTGCGACTCGCTGAAAACTGCGCCCTGCGGTGAATAATGCAATTCATCAGTTTTCTCCTAGTAGAAATTGTCAACTTTTTTCTTGCCCTTACCCTGGATTTTTAACTAATCCCATCTTCCCAGGGAAGCAAGAGTATCAAAACTATTACTGCTTTTTACAATTTTTTTTCTATCTTCATTTGATATCTTCTTCTTCCAAGAGTATTTTTGTGCCTTGGGATTTCTGTTCATCCATCTGAATCCATTGCGTACAGTGAATCCAGGAAACTTTCAGTTTGTTCTTCATAACTAAGATTAAAATGGTCAAAAATAAATTATATATAAATATACATATTATCAATAATTTATTAGTAGTGCTCGTTAAAGATACTTTATTAACAACATCCGACTTTGATAAGATAAAATGGGACTCAATCATTCAGAAACAAAGGGGTGCTGAGATAGCGTTCCCCAAAGCTAGGCTGAATCATCACGATCATCTTATCTCGATTTACCGGACGGCGACCAACTTTGATGGCAGCGCACAAAGCAGCACCAGTAGAAATACCCGAAAGCAGTCCTTCGTCCCTAGCTAAACGACGACCGTAAAAGAAAGCTTCCTCGTCGGTGACAGTAATTACTTCGTCAATGAGTTCCACCTTGAGTACTTCGGGAACAAAACCCGCCCCGATACCCTGAATTTTATGGGGTCCGGGACTGCCTCCTGATAAAACAGGGCTGTTAGCGGGTTCCACGGCGATCGCCTGAAAAGACTTCTTATATTTTTTTATTACTTCTGCCACTCCAGTAATGGTGCCACCAGTGCCGATTCCCGCCACTAAAAAGTCTACCTGCCCATCCGTATCCGCCCAAATCTCCTCAGCCGTAGTTAAGCGATGAATCTCCGGGTTAGCAGGGTTATTAAACTGTTGTAGCATATAAGCATTGGGAGTGGCTTCTACTATCCCTTGGGCACGCTTAATACAGCCCCCCATTCCTTCGCTGCCGGGAGTCAGTTCTAACTGCGCTCCATAGGCTTGCAACATGGCCCGTCGTTCCTTACTCATAGTTTCTGGCATAGTCAAAATCAGCTTATAGCCTTTTGCAGCTGCTGCCATTGCCAGAGCAATGCCTGTATTGCCCGAAGTTGGTTCCACTAAAATAGTCTTCCCTGGGCTAATGAGACCTTCTTTCTCAGCCGCATCTATCATATTCACCCCAATGCGGTCTTTCACAGAAGCTGCTGGGTTCATGCCTTCCAATTTCACCAAAATTTGAGCTAGGCAGCCCTCTTTAGCGGGAATGCGATTTAACTGCACTAAGGGAGTTCCACCCACAAGTTCGGTAATATTTTTAGCAATGGGCATAATAATATTTTTTAACTAAATATCTACCAATAATAACAGTTTAATATTGTAGGTTGGGTAGAACGAAGTGAAACCCAACTTACGGGCTTTTTATCAAATTAGCAGTGTCAGTCTACTACAACTGAGAAATAGTGGTGGCCATGTTAAAATCTTTCTCAGTCAAACCTCCAGAATCATGGGTAGTGAGCCTAATAGTTACTTTATTATAGGAAATTTCTAAATCGGGATGGTGTGCTGCTGACTCCGCTGGTTCCACTAATCGATTCACAAAGTCTATCGCCTTGATAAAGTCTTCAAATCTGCGAGTGGACTTAATGGTTTTCCCTTCTAAACTCCAATCAGAGAGTTTATCTATCCTTGCTTTAATTTCCTTTTCAGAGAGTATTTGAGCCATTTTTTCTTCTCTTTGGGTAACGTCCCTTCATTGTGAACTGGTAACTGGTACAAAAACTATCCGCCCTCACAAGGGATGCGGATGTTAACATCATAGCACTTAATGTGAGGGCGGTGTAGCGGGTCTTCTGGTTGAAACCTGACTGCCGGGAGGAACCCAAACAGCAGACTTATTGACCAACCTCCTGGGAGGTTGAAACCAACTGCTAGAGAACAGCCCCGGCCCACAGCCGGCTATCTTCAACCAGGAGACCCATGATTTTACTACTTTCTGTCATGGGCATCACCTCCTTTTTTGGTCCCTGAACGGATTTATTTCTCAAAATTGTCAAGTTTTTTGGATTTCAATCCAGTCATGGCTTTTCCACTATAACACAAAAAAATTCAATGTGGAAAGAAAATTGAAAATTTGTCACTTTTTAGGTTTCCAACCCTTTTTCACCACCTGACGTGCTCTGGCGATGGCCAAAGAATCGTCCTGGACGTTCTCGGTGAGTATGGAACCAGCAGCAACTGTCACGTCTTCCCCCAATTCAATGGGAGCCACCAGAACGCTATTAGAACCAGTTTTCGTCCTGTTGCCGATGGAGGTAGGATGTTTTTTGACCCCATCGTAGTTAGCAGTAATGGTTCCAGCACCGATGTTCACCTGGTCACCCAAAGTGGCATCCCCCAAATAAGAGAGATGGGCTACATTGGTTTCCTCACCTAGGGTAGCATTTTTCAACTCCACAAAATTCCCCACGCGACAGGCTTCTCCTACCTGCACCTTACCCCGCAAATGGGCATAAGGCCCTATTGTAGCACCGTCTGCCACCTCACTGTCCCTCACTACTGAATAGAGTACGGTTACATTGTCCCCAATCCGACTGTTTTCGATTAAACTTCCGGGTCCAATGCGAGTACCAGAACCAATCACAGTATTGCCCCGCAAGTGAGTCCCCGGTTCAATAATGGAATTGGGTTGCAATTGAACCGTATCCTCTATGGTAATACTGTCCGGGTCAATGAGAGTAACCCCTGCTTTCATCCAACCATCTTTGACCCGCACTTGTAAAATATCATAAGCAGTGGCTAATTGCTTTCGGTCATTAATACCACTGATTTCCAAATAATCCTCTACATCCACTGCCATCACTGGTTCCAGGTAATCAACTACCTCTGTGAGATAATATTCTTGTTGGTCGTTGTTGGCTGTAAGTTTGGGCAATACCGCTGCCAGTTTTGGCCAATTAAAGCAATAAATTCCGGCATTAATGCGGTGATTTTGTTTTTGGGTTTCGGTGCAGTCCCGATGCTCAATGATTTGGGAGACCAGATTGTTGCCATGGCAAAAAACCCGCCCGTAACCATGGGGATTGGGTAAATTAGCTGTGAGGAGAGTAGCAGCATTCTGGTGCTTTTGGTGGGTTTGTAATAACTGTGTCAGGGTTGACCGTCGCAAGAGGGGCACATCTCCATTTAATACCAGCAGATCCCCTGTAAATCCTCCTAAATGAGGGATGAGTTGTTGTACTGCATGACCTGTTCCCAGTTGTTCCTTTTGGTGGATAAATTCTACCCCTTTCAGGACTTCCTTAACTCGTTGGGCTTCATAACCCACAATAACCAAACGCCTTTCGGGAGTCAAGTCACCACAACTTTCCAAAGTACGTTGGACGAGGGATTTACCTCCCAGCTGGTGTAACACTTTGGGAAGGTCTGATTTCATCCTGGTTCCCCGCCCAGCTGCTAATATTGCTACCGCTACCATTGCTTTATTGCTATCTATGATTCAAGTATTGTGAGTATATCGCTTCCATTATATGGCGATCGCCCAGCTTAGAATTGCGGGCTACTTATCAAACCCCTACAGGGTTTCAATATATGTAGGGTGCCTTGTTAACGCACCGAAAACACAAAATTTTACCCAACCGGAGCATTTCCAAGGAAGGAAATAATTTCCTGGCATTATACCTTGCCACTTGTGCTGGAGTCTGTTATGCTTTTTTTGAGTGATTTAACAAAGTAAACTAATCGCACACCTTTCATCGCAGCGGATGTTCTGGCAAATGGAGGCGATCGGTTTTACCCGATAGTTGGTGTCGCACTGCTAGCCTCAAGGTCCCTTTGCCTTTTTAAAAGAAACTATGTCTCACTTGAAGATTTTCGTCTGCTTCGGTTAAGGACATTTGTTTGCTCAATTGAGAATTTAGACTCATGTACATTGTAAAAATAACAAGCTTACAAGTATGCAATCATCAAATGATAAAATAAAAATAGGTGAATCCTTATGCTCGATATGCCGTAATACAAATACAATTGAGCACAATGGAGGGCAGTGGTGTCCAACTTGCGGTAGGTTTTCGAATCCCCCTACATTGCGTCATACTTACCACTTTAGGCAAAATCGAAAATCATCTTACAGGTCGGAACCGATACTATTGACTTGTTCTTGTTGTGGTCAGAAAGATAGCATGGGTGACGGTTTATATGATGATGGGGAATGGATATGTGGAGCGTGTCTTTCAGGCATTGCTTATCCTCGCTGAAAAGGTTCGTTTTTCTCAGTTTCACATGCTAGAGTTGGGAGACATTAGTGCGAGCAAGCTCACTGGTAGGTTGGGTTAAGTGTTACCCAA
>JACONB010000061.1 GCA_014323965.1 Prochloron sp. SP5CPC1
CCTTTGATTCTGGACCGGATAATCCTTTCTTACCTCATAATTACCACAATCCAAATTGTATCGTCTATACGGGAACCCACGATAATAATACCACAGTGGGTTGGTTCGAGGAACGGACACCGGAAGAAAAGGGGAGGGTGACGGAATATCTAGGCACCATTAACCCAGAAGAGGGGATTCACTGGAGTTTAATCCGCTTCGCTCTCAATTCTAATGCTATTCAAGCTATCTTTCCCTTGCAGGATATTCTGGGTTTGGGTAGTAATGGGAAGATGAATCAACCAGGGGTTACTAAGGGAAACTGGGAGTGGCGCTATGGAGCTGATGTTTTGACTGAGGAGTTGAGCGATCGCCTCAAACACCTTATCTACCTTCAGGATCGGGCACCGGAAAATATCTTCCAAATGTGGTTGAATGCAGAAGAGTACCAGAAACTGCAATCTGTGGCTAAGAGTAAGTCTCAGAGTATTACTCAAGTGATGCGCAAGTGCATACAGAAAATATAGGAATGTTTCACCGCCGGCATTAATCAATGGCGGCGGCAGAGGCGCGGAGGAGTTATTATGAGGGAGAATGAAATTACTGGGGAGATTGTGGATGTAGCGTATCAAATTCATACAAAATTGGGTCCAGGGTTGTTTGAGTCTGTATATGAAGCTGTAATGGCTTATGAATTGGAAAAGCGGGAATTGAAATTTGAAAGACAGAAACCTATTCCCGTTATTTATAAGGGGGTTCATTTAGAGGAAGGTTTTCGAGCTGATTTCATTGTGGAGAACCAAATCATTGTTGAACTCAAATCCATTGAAACAGTAGCACCAGTACATAAAAAACAACTCATGACTTACCTCCGTCTCACCAACAAGCGTCTCGGGTTGCTCATAAACTTCAACACCGAGCTTATCAAACAGGGTATCACTCGTATCATCAACAACCGCTAAATCCTCTTCTGCTCTCTCCGTGCCTCTGTGCCTCTGCGTGAAACCAAAAAATCCAACTCAAAATCTTTTAAGGGACGATATTGACCCGATAACAGGGGTTCACCCGGCAATTGAAGTTTAATGGGACCGATGGAGATCCGATGGAGGGAGACAACAGTTAGACCTAGTTGGGATGCAGTTCTTCTTATCTGACGGTTTCTTCCCTCTCTGAGGACTATTTCTAATAGGGTTTCTCCTGGTCTTTGTTTCAAGGGTCGCACTTGGGCGGGTAAGGTTTTTGTTCCATCTAATATGATACCATTTCTCCAAGTTTCTAAGAGGGATTTTGTCGGTTTTCCCTCCACCCAAACATGATAGGTTTTGGGTAGGTGATAACGAGGATGGGTTAGAGTTAGGGTTAAGGAACCATCGTTTACTAAGAATAATGCTCCAGTAGATTGAGCGTCTAGTCTTCCTACAGGATGGATTCCCTGTCCCTGACGCAGTTTTGGGGGGAGTAAGTCTAGAACTGTAGGGCGATTCTTGGTATCTTTACAGGTAGAAACTACCCCTAGGGGTTTGTTGAGGAGGAGATAGATAGAGGAGGGACGTTCTTCTGGTCTAATTATTTTACCATCTACTTCTATTCTATCTCTATGGGGGTTGACTTTTTGCCCGAGGTGAGCTATATTGCCATTGACTTTCACTCGTCCCAAAAGAATCATTTTCTCAGCTTGACGTCGAGAAGCAATACCCCATTGAGATAAAACTTTTTGCAGTCTAATCATAAAGTTGGTGACTTTAAGTTAACTTTTTCAATGAACCACAGAGACGCAGAGAACGCAGAGAAGAAGAGAAGAAGAGAAGAGCATCCAAGGCAGAATTCGTGCTGTGCATCTCACTGTTAACGCACTCCCATCCATATTCAGGGAGAACAACCTCAAATTAGGCCAAATTTCAGTCCAGGGAATTTCTGGTTCTAAGAGTAGTTGAGCGCGATCGCCTCGGAGTTTTAATTTCAGTTTTTCCCATAATTCCCTTCTCTGTTCCTGGATATAGTCTAGATGAACTTTGAGAAAAGTGGGACTCTAAATGGAGATAATTTCTAGCTTTTCTTCCTGGAGTAGTTTCAGACAGAGTTACTCTTTAAATTCTGCCGCTGTTTTGATTATATTTAATCCGGGAAGGGAAACGATAAAGGGACTCACTAACCACTTCAACCAGGGATTGAGATATTCAGAATCGTCTTCTAAACCTACATTAACATCTCTGGAAGTTTCTTGGAGTTTGGGCGAGTTATTTTTCTCATCCTACCATATAAAACCCCTTCATGGTTTCACGTAGGGTGGGCAATTTTGTAAACGGTTGCTTCCCTATCATGAGGGTTAATTCTGATTGCCCACCAGCCAGAAAGTTGAATAAATTGGTGGGCAAGCCATTACATTAATCTTCTATGAATTATAATTGTTATACCATCTTCCCCACCCTACTATGAATATGGTTTCATTAATTCTTGAAACCTTGGATCTAGTCGAAGTTCTTTAAAAGCTGGATTTGTTTTTGCCCACTCTCGCACATCATGAGAACTTGTTTCAATTGCTCGTTGCAAGTTTTCTAGGGCTGATTCAGTATTTCCTATCATACCATAGGAGGCAGCTTTTTTGTATATAGCTTGATAAAAATCTGGCTTAATCTCAATAACTTTATTATAGCATGGGATCGCTTTTTCCCATTGTCCTAATTTCTCCAAAGCATCTCCTTTATTATACCATGCTTGGTATAAATTTTGCTGAATTTCAATTACCCTATTATAACTATTAATTGCTTCTTCCCAGCGTCCTAACTCTTTCAAAATATTACCTCTATTAAGTTCTATGGATAGGTAAATCTCAATTAATCTATCGCAGTAAGATAAGGGTAGCTTATAATTTTCATTGAGTTTGAAGGGCAGATACAAGATAGATGGTAATTTACCAGAAGAATCGCCAATTTTTCCTTGCATGTTGAAAGTTTGCATAAGGTGGTGAGTTAGTTGCTCGTACTTTTCTTCCCATCTATATGAATTGTCTAAAATAGCTTCAGAAAATTCATCAAAATTATCTTTAATTTCCTTTAGAGCTTTCGAGGTTTTATAGAATTCGTCTATTAGCGGTTGCTCCTGTGGGGAAGAAATTGCAAAAACCCCGGCACTCCAATCAAAAAAGTCAGGAGCACGACGAATAAAATATTTGATTGCAAAATATGGTAAGATGAAGACAAAACAAAGATTGGTGAAGCGATCGCGAAATATTTCCCTTCTCTGATTTAAGTGATTGAGGATAGGAGGAACGGTGTCCATATTGTAATAATCCCCATCTCCCCTATAACCAGGTTTAATGTACTCTTCTAAAGATTTCTCCAAACCTTCAATGAAAAGAAGGTTTAATTTATCCCTATCTGCAAGATTGGCAATAATGTCATAGAGATTGCGGATAGGTTGATCTAGGGTTAAAGTTTCCATTTGCTTCTGAGGCAAATCTTGCTGCACTCGCTGAATCAAACGTTTCCCTTCTGCTGGAGAGCATTGCACAAACACAATCCCAAACCCTTTCCTCCGCTTGAGGGAACGAAGAAGAGATTGATACACTTCTTCCGGGGAAGGTGAGGTATTTTCAGATAGTTTTACTTCACTCATGCTGCTTTAACTTCCTCAAGTGCTTTTTGGAACTTGGGAATTCCTTCGATTAGAGGATGAACATTACACCAAGTCCGTAATTTGTCATTTTCGTCGTAGTACCGATATTCCAATAAGCAACGATTGAGCAACAAAGTTAAATGTTCTTGGTTGTTATCTGCTTCCTTTCGATAACATGCTCGTGCTAAAATTTCCCATTGATGTTCTTGAATGGTTTTGCGGTATGTTTCTCGTGTCTCTTCTATTGCTCTTTTCGCTGCTTTAGCTGTGATAGGTAATTCATCGATCCAGTCTATAGATTTTTGCATTAACTGCATCAGGTTGCGAACATGTCCCCCACTCATGAGACAAAGTAGTTTCAAGGTTTCAGCGCTATCAAACACTCTTCCTACCAAATTCCGCTCTAATCTGGAATCGATTAGAGTCACTCGCCGACAAATAAATTCCCGCAACTTCTCCAAACCTGCTGTATTTTCACTATTATCAGGATTGCGAACCATAATCATGGGCAACACATTGGGAGTATCGTAGTTATTTTCCAGCTGAGTAGCTCTTCCTGAGTAAACCATGGCGATGGGAATGGTATAAATCACATGACAACCTAACCCCCGCATGATTTCACTCCGATTTAAGTAAATTTCTTCATAGTTACTCGGTTTTCCTTCTTCTTTTACTTCCACAATCCGATCCAGATTATCAGCTATGAGTACAATTCCTGAAATATCGGGTAGAGATTGTTTTGCTTCCTTGATAAAGTCATTGAGCGCTTCTATTAAAGATGGAGTGTTCGCATCAATTCTTTGACGCACTTCACGACGCTTATCTGGTGTTGCTCGCAAGGTGGCTGTAATTTTAGCAAATTGTCCAATTTGCCCTTGCAAATCCAACTTATTAAAGGATATTTCTGTGAGTGCTATATCTTTGAGAGACTCCCAGCGATCTTTCATCCACTTGAGTAAGGGGTTGTGGTTTTTCAACCTGATTTCTTCCACCAGATGGCGAGTACAGGCTAAGATAATGTCAGCATATGCTGCATCTTGAGGTTCAATGTCTTCGTCATCTGCTGCAAAGTAAACCACGAAATACTTCTTCTGTTCTAGGTACTCTTTGAGTTGCAAAAGCTCTGTAGATTTACCAACTCCTCGATGACCAGAGTAGAGTTGACAGGTTGGCTGATTTGAGAGGGTAATCTTCTTCCCCAGTTCCCGGATTATGTCCCATCTCCCTCGAACTTCTTTGCATTGGACATAAGCCTCTTTAGAGGGGGGCTGAAAGGGTTCAAAGGAACTGTAGATTTCGGTCAATAAATCAAACTTTTTCATAAATAATCCTGAGTGTGACACCATTACCTCTATGATAACCACTGATTCTCAATTTGTCAAGAGTGCCCAAAATTTTTCTTTAATAAACCACTGAACGCCGCAACACAGAGAAGAGAGATATGAGAACCGCGCCTCTCTGCGCCTCTGTGCCTCTGCGTGAAACAAAATAGGACCACTATATTTGTTGCTCATCATCAACCTTCCTCACTAGTAAATTTCTTTAATAAACCGCTGAACGCCGCAACACAGAGAAGAGAGATATGAGAACCGCGCCTCTCTGCGCCTCTGCGCCTCTGCGTGAAACAAAAACTTTATCAAAACCCTTTACAATACTGGAAAAGCCATGGTACGTGATTTCAACCCTCATGAGTACTCACTTGAACAAGCAAAGTAAGATTATTTCAAAAATACTGTCTCCTGCATTACGATTGTGGTTACGAACCCAAGTAGAAACAATAGAAGGGTTGGAACTGAAAATTACTGGGGGCGATCCGGCGGGTACGCCGGATCTGCGCTACCGCGCAGACCGCCAAATTCTCGGTGGTTACATTCCCCAAGTGGCTCTTTCTTGTAATACTGCTGTCTATGAAGGAATCCATGTGGGGGCGGTACAACTGGAAGCAGAAAATATCCGCATTAATATTGGTCAAGTCATGAGGGGAAAACCCCTGGGTTTGTTAGAACCTGTTACAGTTAGAGGTAAATTAGAGGTAGATGAAGCTGCTTTAAACGCTTCCCTCCAGTCTCCCTTATTATCCGGTGGTTTAACTGATTTACTCGCTATGTTACTGGCAGCAGGAGGTACTAATTCGGAGAATCTTTTATCAGCATATCACATTAGCTGGTGTTCCATTACTCTCAAGGAAGATAAATTTACCTTGACGGGAACTCTGAGAGGTAAGGGGGGTGAGACAACTCCAGTTACAATCAGGAGTGGCTTGTCATTGGTTCGTGTGGGTGGACACCATTTGCGTTTTCATCCTATCCACATTGATGGTATCCTGGAATTAGGAACTTTCCCCGATTCATTGGAGATAGATTTAGGAGAACAAGTGGAGATTGAGGATTTAAGTATAGCTCCTGGTTACTTATCTTGTGCTGCTATTGTAGTAATAATATCCGATTGAATTCCCGTAGCATTGCCCACTCTACCTACTACTAAACAGGACAACCTTTATGCCCGTCAAAGACCTCTATCATGGTACTGTTCGCACCGCTCTTATCAAAGACGGTTGGACAATTACTGATGATCCCCTCGTCCTAAAAATAGGAGAACGCTTCGCCTTTGTAGATCTGGGGGCTGAAAAACTGATTGCTGCTGAACGAGGTTCTGAAAAAATTGCTGTGGAAATCAAAAGCTTTCTTAGTCCTTCTCCTATTAAAGATTTGGAAAATGCCTGGGGACAGTTCTTTATATATGCAAGGGTGCTGCAAAAAACCAATCCAAACCGTCGTCTCTACTTAGCTGTTAGCCACAATACCTTTGAGACTTTGTTTCAAGAAGAAGTAGGAAAACTTCTCTTAGAGGAACCTGGTTTCCGCATGATAGTTTTTGAGCCAAATAATGAGGAAATAATCCTATGGCAACCACAAATCAACTCTTAGATCAATGGCGTGATATATTAGAGAAAATTCTCCAATATTACGCCAATCTTCCTTATCGTTATGGTGATATAATCACCTATGTTGTTGTGAGTCGCGATCGCAACCACTTTATGCTAGTACAGGAAGGCTGGGAAAATCACCGACGAATTCATGGCTTTATTGTTCATGCTGAAATTCGCAATGAAAAAATTTGGATTCATTATGATGGTATTGAAGATGGTATCACTTGTGAATTGGTAGCTGCTGGAGTACCTAAAGAGCGCATTGTTCTTGCTTTTCACCCTCCCCAAGTACGACAACACACTGGATATGCTTTAGCTTAATTTCGTGTTTTTAGCTAATTGTGCAACAGTTTCAACCTCATCTTCTGCTAACTTTTCTAAAATAGCTGTAGCACTGTGATCTCCTAATTTTCCGAGAGCTTGAACGAGACGATAGCGTAATTGCCAATCTTCATTATCTGCAAATACCAGGAGGTGAGGAAGAGCACGTTTGTCTCCTAATTCTCGTAAAGCACTAATAGCAGCTGTTTGAAATAGACTATTATCAGAAGTTAGGGCATCTACCAAAATGTCAAAACCCCGAGGATCGCCAAATTCTCCTAAAACAGCAATAATACTGAATTTCACTAACCACTCGGAAGTTTCGTTGTAAACCTGTTGCAAGTCATCAAAAGCTTCCGTTAGTTTAAGTGCTCCCAAAGAGTCGGCTGCTGCTGCTTGCACATCTGGTTCTGGGTCATTTAAGAGCCGTTCCCGTAATAACTCCAAGGATTTACTTAAGTTTGCAGTACCAATGGTATCAAAGTGACTTACTGCTGCATACCTTACCCTGGTGTTTTTGTCCTGCACTAACGGCTCTAACATTTTGAATGCTATCTCAGGCTCTAGGTGCCTCAACTCATTGATGCCTCGGATGCGATCGCCAAAGTCTGAACTATTGACCAATTTTTGAATTGATGACAATGTTGTATTCATCCTATTCTTATGTATGATAATTATTAGTCAACCCTAAACCCGGCGTTGGTAACTGGTAGGGGCACGACACTGCCGTGCCCCTACAACTGCTCACTGTTATAAGCCATAGTGCGAATAATATCGCTACGGGTTAGTATACCAATGACTTTACCTTCTGGATCCACCACTGGCAAGCGTCTGACGTGCTTTTCGTGCATTAAATGAGCAGCTTCCCGTAGAGATTTATGAGGGTTGATCGTAATTGGTGAGTCACTCATTACGTCTCCAACGGTTTCTCCTAAGGCTTTGTGAATTTCTTTATCATAACGGGCGGGGTTTTGGAGATAAATAACGCTATCGAGGAACATTATATAAGGTGGAGGATCTACTCCTGTCTCTTTCCACATTAAATCGCTTTCGGAAATGACACCAACTAGTTTTCCCCCTTGATCCACCACTGGTAACCCTGTGATTTGTTTTTCTGCTAGAATTTTAATGGCGACAGTAAGAGGTGTTTGGGGTTGCACCGTGATAGGATCAGGTGTCATGACATGAGCAACAGTTTTAGTCATGGTTCATATCCGGGAATTTCCTATATTATACACCATTAGTCTCCTCCTCCTCCTCCTCTGCGACTCTGGGCCTCTGCGTGAAACCAAAATAGGCGGGGCGTGGTACCATCATAGCTGGTAACTGGAAAATGCATAAGACTCAGGAAGAGTCCCTGGGGTTTGTGCAATCCTTCATGGTTGAAGTAGAAAAAACACCTAACCTACGAGAAATAGTTCTCTGTGCTCCCTTTACTGCTTTGGGTGCCCTCACCACAAAATTAGAATATACCAGGGTGCTCCTGGGAGCGCAAAATATCCATTGGGAGCAGAAAGGAGCTTATACCGGGGAAATTGCTGGCTCTATGCTGGCGGAAATAGGGGTAAAATACGCTATTGTGGGTCATAGTGAACGACGACAATATTTCGGAGAAACTGACGAAACAGTTAATCGCCGCGCGATTGCAGCTCAACGCCACGGTATAACCCCTATTCTCTGTGTGGGGGAAACGAAGGAACAAAGAGACGGAGGAGAAACGGAGAACATTATTCTGAATCAGTTGCAAAAAGACCTGGTGGACGTAGATCAGAGTAATTTAGTGATTGCTTATGAACCCATTTGGGCGATTGGTACAGGAGATACCTGTGCTGCGTCTGAAGCAAATCGGGTAATTGGCTTGATTCGCGCTCAATTATCTAATAAAAATGTCACTATTCAATATGGTGGTTCGGTAAAACCCAGTAATATCGATGAAATCATGGCTCAACCAGAAATCGATGGTGCTTTGGTAGGAGGAGCAAGTTTAGATGCTACCAATTTTGCCCGCATTGTGAATTTCAGTGAATAGCTGTAGGTTGGGTTAAGCATAGGCAAAACCCAACATGGGTTGACGCTGTTGGGTTTCGGCACCTCTTCCCAACCTACAACTATTACTATTATATCCATGAGTAAGACAACAGACAAACAATTCTTTCCTTGGGGAGAGCGAACCTATATCATGGGGATATTAAATATCACCCCGGACAGTTTTAGCGATGGAGGTGAGTTCTATAGTATCAATGCTGCTGTTCTTCAAGGGAAAAGAATGGTGGCTGAGGGGGCTGATATTATCGATATCGGGGGGCAGTCTACTCGCCCCGGTGCTACTCAAATCTCTCTTCAGGAGGAACTGTCCCGAGTTATACCAGTTATTAAGGCACTCCGAGATGAAATATCTGTCCCTATTTCTATTGATACTACTAGAGCTGAGGTAGTAAAAAAGGCGATCGCTGCTGGTGCTAATTTAGTGAATGATATTTCCGGGGGTACTTTTGACGCTGAAATGTTCCCCACAGTAGCTACGTTAAAGGTACCCATAATCCTAATGCATATTCGCGGTACACCCCAAACTATGCAAACTCTCACAAATTATGAAGACTTGGTGGGGGACATCTACCATTGGTTGTCTGAAAGAATTGAAGCTGCTTGTGCTGCGGGCATAGAGCGATGGCGCTTAATTATCGACCCCGGTATAGGTTTTGCTAAGACTAAAGAACAAAATCTAGAGTTGCTGCGCCGCTTGGGAGAATTTCGCTCCTTGGGAGTCCCCATATTAGTTGGACCCAGCCGCAAAAGCTTTATTGGTCATGTTTTGAATCGTCCAGAACCGAAAGAGAGGGTGTGGGGAACCGCAGCAGCTTGTTGCCGGGCGATCGCTGCTGGGGTTGATATTCTCCGAGTTCACGATGTAGCACCTATGTATGATGTCTGTCGCATGGCCGATACCCTGTGGTTAGTTTTACCTTGTGGATAACATATTAATGGTAAAAGTTTCAAAAATGTTACAACCCATAAATTGGATAAAAAAACAGTTTTCTAGAATAGCAAACAAGTTGCCAATACTCCTAGGCACGCCATTTATTTTGCTGTTTGCACGAGTGACACTAGAGCGGACTTTGAATAGAATTTTTTCAAAAACTAAAACAGTTTCTGAATTACTAGATGAGCACCAAATCAGCAAAGATAAGAAGCTGTTTTGTGTGCTAGAGCAAGGCTTTGAAATTTCGCCTACATTAACTGCCGAAAACAGAAAACGGTTTAGTACCGAATATTGCGACTTTTACAGACTCAACCATGTGACTGATAAAGACCCCTCGGCAGATTTCTACAAAACCAACATATCTTGGTCTGAAGGCAGGTCATACCTCTACTCACAGACAAAGGGGAAGTACCACTATTACATGTTTATTGACGACGATGTGAAGTTTGAATCGAAAACCGGAAAGCCTGTTGCCGAAGAGATAGGGAGGTTTTTGATTGAGTATTCACCTGTTTTTGCCACTTTGTTCGGCGATAATTGGCTTTGGAATTGGCAGACTGGATATATGATTGAGAAATCAGGAATTCCGGTATTTAAAATGGTTGGTTCTGATCAACAATGTAATATTTACCCCCATGACTTTGCCGATTTGATGTATCCAGTCATGCACCATGGCGGTTATGGAGCTATGCGCTACTTTCAATTTGTGGCTTATAAACTATACTCCGAAAAGTGTTTGACTTTGAACAGGGTTAATATCAGAAATACGCGGCATACACCACAACGGCTCCAGATAGATCGACAAGACGTTATAGAAAAACAGTTCACAAATATATGTAAAAAAACGCAAGATTTTGAACTGTGGCTTCACAACGCCTCAGCTTTTGTTCTCGAAACAAATCAAAAGAAGATTTTTCAAAAAGTGGACAAGAAAAAAACGAAAGTAACCCTGGCAGATTTGGACACAATTTTTGATACTAAAAGTTCAGATTACCTACACCGTTCGGTGCTTAAGAGCAGTAACAGTGAAAACGTGAGTATAGGGGCTGAAAATACCTAATGCATACTTATGAAGGATGTCTGTCGCATGACTAATGTCTTGTGGTTGTAGGGTGGGCATTGCCCACCAAACCGGGGGTTATATTCTATATCTTTCTCTGTGTTTAGAGTGGTTAGTTTCACCCAGAGGCGCGGAAGTGGAAGGAATGAAACTCCATAAATAACTTTTTTATGCAAGAATTGTTTGGATAAATACACCTTGAACGCCAGCACACAGATGGGTTGATGCTGTTGGGTTTCGTCCCTCAACCCAACCTACAGTTACTGGTAATTATGTTCATCTGCGGTTATTAATCTTCCAGCTCAAAAAAATCACCGGAATAATCCCCACTAACACAATAACAAGAGCAGGAGCAGAAGCTTCAATTAATCTCTCGTCAGAAGCATATTGATACACCCTTACTGCCAGGGTATCAAAGTTAAAAGGACGAATCACTAAAGTAGCAGGTAACTCCTTCATTACATCTACAAAAACCAGCATAGCAGCAGTCAACAAACCTGGAACCATGAGGGGTGCATGAACTCGAACCAAAGTACTTCCTGCACCATGACCCAGACTGCGAGCGGCATCGTCTAAATTAGGTGTAATTTGAGTCAAACTAGAGGAAACTGTATTGAAAGAAACTGCAAGAAAACGTACCAGATAGGCTAAAATCAAAGCAGTAATGGTTCCCGACAAAAGCAAACCCGTCTTAATGCCAAAAGTAGCACTCATATAACTATCAATGGCGTTATCTAACCTCCCCATAGGAATCATTACTCCCACCGCTATGACAGACCCAGGTATAGCATAGCCCATAGCCGCCACCCGCACTCCCAAACCCATGAAAAAACTGGGAGAAAGTCTCTGTCCGTAAGCCATTAAGAGGGCGATTACCACGGCAATAACTGCTGTTATACTGGCTAAAATAAAACTATGCTGTGCCAGTTGCAAAAACTTATCGTCTAAGGTGTCTTCTGCATATTCTAGAGTCAGATATACCAGTCGTACCCCTGGTAGGAGAAAACCCAAGGTAAGGGGTAACAAACAAGCCAAACCTGCTAAAATAGCCCTGATTCCTGAGAGGGGATAGCTCGGTGGCGAATGGTAATTATTAGCAGTTTGATAATAGCGAGATTGACCCCGAGAATAATTTTCTAGTATAATAAGAGTCAAGACAAATACCATGAGCACTGCTGCTAGTTGGGCCGCAGCTACTCGTTGGTCCCGACCAAACCAGGTCCGATAAATACCCGTAGTGAAGGTACTGACCCCAAAATATTCTACGGTACCGAAGTCGCTGAGGGTTTCCATGAGAATGAGGGCTATCCCTGAGATAATCGCAGGTCTGGCTAAAGGGAGGGCAACGGTGAAGAAACTACGCCAAGGACCGCAACCCAGTGCTCTACTAGCTTCTATAGTGCGAGCAGATTGAGCTAAAAAAGCCACCCTGGTGAGGAGGTAAACGTAGGGATAGAGAACCAGAACCAGCATGGCGATCGCCCCCCAAAGAGAACGAATATTGGGAAACCAATAATCCTGAGCACTACTCCAGCCAAATATTGCCCTCAGCCCCGTTTGTACTGGACCAAAGTATTCCAGCAAATCAGTATAAGTATAAGCCAGGAGGTAGGCTGGGGCAGCCATAGGCAGTAAAAGTGCCCATTGAAAAATCTTACTACCGGGAAAACTACAGGCTGTGACGAGCCATGCTGTATCCACCCCAATAATAAATACTCCCGTCCCCACTCCTAGCATTAAATAAAAGGAGTTGGTAATATAACCGGGTAAGACGGTAGTGGCTAGATGACTCCAAACATCCCCTTGGAAGGTAAAAATACTGCTGGCGACAAATAAAATGGGAGTGGCTATGACTGCGGCGATCAGGATAACTAGAATCGTCCAAATTTTTAGTTGAGTGTTATTAGAGAACAATTTCTACCCTGCTCCAGAATACAGTAGGGTGCGGACGCCAAAGGCGGGACGCCAAGGGCGGTTGCTTACGCTTTGCTTCGCAATGGTAACGCACCACCAGACATATAGCAATGCTACAATATAGCCTCGTGAACCTGAGGGTGACTCAAGATAAATATTTATTGTTTCTTTCCAGGGACTATCGTAATCTGATTGTAATTTGCTCACAACTATTGTAATTTATCCCTTATTACTCTCTAAATATCAGTCTTAACCAAGAATGGGCATTGCTATATATAGATTTAGGGCGCGCGCCACATTTATGCGGTGATATTGTAACTATACCAGATCGAACTGCTACTTGCTCCCTATCCCCCTATCCCAACCTACTGGCTTTTACACTTCCGCCTCCCAGTTTGGTCCTCCCTATAGTATAATAGAAGCAAACACCCAAATATAAGGAACGGCTGGCTATTTCCAAGTTAAATCTCAAAAAACTATTCCCCTTTGAACTGGACGATTTCCAAAAACAGGCGATCGCAGCCCTGGATCGGGGTAAATCGGTGGTTGTCTGTGCTCCCACGGGTTCCGGGAAAACCTTAATCGGAGAGTACGCTATTTATCGCGCTCTGGACCAGAAGAAGCGGGTACTGTACACCACTCCCCTCAAAGCTCTCTCCAATCAAAAGTTGCGAGATTTTCAGGAAAAGTTTGGTTCCCCAAAACTGGTGGGTTTGATTACGGGAGACGAAGTGGAAAATCCTGAGGCACCTATCGTGGTGATGACGACGGAAGTTTTTCGCAATATGCTCTACGAAACCCCCATAGGACAAGTGGGGACGTCCTTGGAAAACGTAGTAGCGGTAGTATTAGACGAATGTCATTATATCAGCGAATCTTCTCGGGGTACGGTTTGGGAAGAATCTATTATCTACTGTCCCCCCACTATCCAACTGGTAGCCTTATCCGCTACTATTGGTAACCCGGAACAATTGACGGACTGGATCAACCAAGTGCGTGAAGCAGGGCAACCACAAAAGCAAGGCTCCATTAAACACTGCGAACTGATTAATTCTGATTTTCGTCCCGTTCCCCTCCAATTCCATTTTAGCAATACTCACGGTTTGTTCCCTTTATTGGATAAGAGTCAGAAACTGAATCGTCAGCTGAAATCGAAGCGGAAAGGAGGCAATCAATATGGAAGAACCAGAAGAGAAGATTGCCCCAGCACTGCGCAAATCCTCAACCAACTGACAGAGCAGGAAATACTCCCTGCTATCTACCTGATTTTCAGTCGGCGGGGTTGCGATCAAGCAGTGGAACAGTTAGATTTTAACTTGACCACCTCTGAAGAGCGGGAACGGATTCAAGTAAAGCTGCTGCAATTCTTTTTAGCAGACAATCCGGATTTACAAGCCAAACTCCTCACACATTACCAGGGGAATAGGGAGTTGCAAGGGAAATTACTGGGATTTTTGGCTAATAATCCTGGTGCTACTGAGCAATTGTGGCAGTATTTAGAGGAGAATGGCAAATATAGAGCCGATTTGTGGCAATTTTTAATTGCTCATGGGGAAGGAGCAAGAGCTGGACAAATAGAACCTTTAA
>JACONB010000062.1 GCA_014323965.1 Prochloron sp. SP5CPC1
CCCCGCTAAAGCAATACCGCCGAGAGAATAGGAAAGAACTGCTTCCCCTTCAAAGCTCAACAGGTTCTTCGCCCAGCCCAAGGGTGGGGTGATGATGTGCCAAATACCGCCACCGATAAGGAGGAAGCCCACATAGACGTGACCCCCCACTAAATCTTCCAAGTTGTCAACGGAGGCAAAATGGGTTTGATAGCCATAAATTGTCAAGGGATTCAGATTCGGCTCTGCCACCACCCGAACCGCTTCAATTGTCGAGTCATAGAGTCCCCCAAAGAACATGGCTTTAGCCACCAAGAGCAAGGCACCGGCTCCCAAGAAAATCAGATGATGCCCTAAGATGAAACCCAACTTATTAGCATCCCCCCAATCAAAGTGAAATTTCTGAGTGCGACCAGTGCCATCTTTGAGAATGGCAGGCCCTTTCAGGGAATGATACAAGGCACCCGCACCCAAAACAGCAGATGAAATCAGGTGGATAGCGCCAATGACGAAATAGGGATAGGTATCCACTATTTGTCCTCCCGCACCTACACCCCAACCCACCCCCAACCCCCTCCCGGGAGGGGGCGAAGGGGGTGGGTGGGGCAGCAGAATTAAGCCCTGTTCCCCCAGGGGCTGATCAGGAGAATATTTGGAGATTTCAAAGAAAGTAAATGCCCCCGCCCAAAAGACGATTAGGGCTGCTTGACCCACATGAGCGGCCACGAATTTCCCCGACAAGTTAGCTAAACGGGCGTTACCCGCCCACCAATCGTACTTGACTTCTGGATTACCGTAGGTTTGCAAAATTTAACCTCCTATTTTCAGTTCTCTTGCTCAATTGTGCCTCGAAAGGATATTTATTGCAAATTTTTTGTAATAAAACTCAACATTTTCTGCAAGTCTAGGGTGACAAAATTTGCTATATTCCACTCTGGACAAGCTTTACAGCTTTTTAGATGCCGCTAAAATTCCCAGCAGCCTCCAGTATTATTAATTTTTCTTATCAATAGCGCTCATTTGATTAAGATTGCTTATCTAAAAGCAAATTTCTTGCAATAAGCAAATTGATGGTGTAAGCTAAATGAGACGTTTATTGAGTCAATTTCTCAACTAAAAGCCGAGGAGGTATGGTGACAACTGCTTCTGAGAGTCCGCAAGAGATAATTCCATGGTGGGCTGGAAATGCTCGCCTCATGGACATATCGGGCCGATTGCTTGGTGCTCATGTAGCTCATGCCGGTCTAATCGTTTTCTGGGCAGGAGCGATAACCCTATTTGAAATATCTCGCTTAACGCCAATGGTTCCCATGTATGAGCAAGGTTTAATCCTGCTGCCCCACCTCGCTACTTTAGGCTGGGGCGTAGGCGCGGGAGGAGCTGTAGTGGATACCTATCCCTACTTTGTCATTGGGGGCTTGCACCTCATTTCATCAGCCTTTTTGGGTTTTGGCGGCGTTTTTCACACCATTTTCGGTCCGGAGTATCTGCACAACCAGTTTTCTTTCTTCAGCTACGACTGGAAAGATAGTGACAAAATGACCACCATTATTGGTATTCACCTCATTCTGCTGGGGTGCGGTGCTTTCCTGCTAGTGGCTAAAGCCATGTTCTTCGGCGGTTTATACGATCCAGCAGTAGGGAATGTGCGGGAGATCGCCAACCCCACTCTCAATCCCGCAGTTATTTTCGGCTATTTATTCGGTGCGGTAGGAAAAAATTGGATTGCTGGGGTAGACAACCTGGAGGATGTAGTGGGAGGTCATATCTGGGTTGGTTTGCTCTGCATTGGCGGTGGTATTTGGCACGTGAAAACCAAGCCCTTTTATTGGACTCACCGTCTCTTTATTTGGTCTGGAGAAGCTTATTTAGCCTACAGTTTGGGTGCTCTCGCTCTCATGGGCTTTATCGCTGCTTTCTTCGTTGCCGTGAATGGAACTGTTTATCCAGAGGTATTCTACGGTCCCACCCTGTCTATTACCCAGGGGATAGTGCCTGGTTTCTCCTCCTCTAACCCGGAGTTACTCTCACCTCGGACTTGGCTCGCCAATGCCCATTTTTGGTTAGCTTTCTTCTTCTTACAAGGACATATCTGGCACGCCCTGCGAGCTGCTGGGTTCGATTTTAGCAAGGGTCGGGTGGATCCGTTGATGACGGCGAGAGAACCAATTCAGTGATGAAAGTTTCACGCAGAGGCGCAGAGACGCAGAGAGCTTATCTTAGATCATCGGACAATTATGCAACCTCACACCCGCGCCCAGCGCTCCTAAATGAAAAAAATTATCAAGGAGGTTTAGATGACAGCCGTAATTACTGAGAATCCTTATCGGTCAAAAATACCCAAAGTTGGTTGGTGGGCTGGCAATGCTCGTTTCATCGATTTATCTGGTAAATTGCTCGGCGCTCATATTGCTCACGGGGGTCTGATTGTCTTGTGGGCTGGGGCAATGACCCTGTTTGAAATATCTCAGTACAATCCAGATCTGCCCATGTACGAACAGGGGTTAATTTTATTGCCCCATTTAGCCACCTTAGGGTTTGGGGTTGGTAGTGGGGGTCAAATTATCGATACCTATCCTTATTTCGCCATCGCCGTCGTCCATTTGGTATCTTCCGCCGTTTTGGGGGCTGGGGGGCTTTACCATGTCTTGTTGGGACCGGATGTTTTAGAAGAAAATCGCAGTTTTGCTGGTTTTTTTGGCTATGACTGGAAAGATGGGGATAAGATGACCAGTATCATCGGCATTCATCTGGTATTTTTGGGTGTAGGAGCCTTTTTGCTGGTTTTGAAGGCCATGTTTTGGGGAGGATTGTTTGACCCTGCTGTAGGTGAGGTGAGGGTTATTGCCAATCCCACCATTAATCCAGCGATTATTTTTGGTTACCTATTTGGAGCATCCGGTCCAGAAGGCATGGCAGCAGTAGATAACCTGGAGGATGTAGTTGGCGGTCACTTTTGGATCGGCACTCTTTGCATCTTAGGAGGGTTATGGCATATGGGGACTAAACCTTTGCCCTGGGCACGTCGAGCTTTGATTTATTCTGGCGAAGCTTACCTATCCTATAGTTTAGGAGCCATCGCCTACATGGGCTTCCTCGCCACCTACTTTGTCAGTGTCAACAACACTGTTTATCCCGAAGTCTTCTACGGACCCTTGGGGGGACTGGAAACTGAGACAGGTATTGTCTCAGTTCGCGGTTGGTTAGCTGTTTTCCATTTTGTCTTCGCCCTGTTGTTTCTTTTTGGTCATATCTGGCACGGTATCCGCGCTAGAGGTGCTGCGGCTGGGTTTGACTTCCAAAAAGGGGACACAGTTATCAAAGTTTCAGGAAATCCCTATGTGGGTAATCTGAACACTCCGATCAACTCCTCCGATTTTACCCTGAAATTGCTGAAAAACTTGCCCATCTATCGTTTGGGTCTCTCTCCCCTCGCCAGGGGTCTGGAAATTGGCATGGCTCACGGATACTTTATCCTTGGACCCTTTGCCACCTTAGGACCATTGCGGGATTCAGAACAGGCTAACCTTGTTGGTTTGCTCGCAGCAGTGGGTTTGGTGGTGATTATGACCATCTGCTTATCTATTTACGGTACTGTTTCCTTTAAGAAGGAACTACAAAAAGATAAACCCACTTACGCTACATCTGGACCCAATGTACCCGATTCTCTCAAAACTAGCGATGGCTGGAGTCAGTTTACAGGAGCTTTTTTAGTTGGTGGTGTGGGGGGCGCTATTTTTGCTTACCTCATTCTGGATAACTTGAGCCTGCTTCAAGCAATAGCCAGCGGCAGTATTTGAATCAACACCCTACCATAAGTATTTATCCCTAGGTAGGGTGAGCATTGCCCACCAACCGCCCAAAATAATCTCTAAAACCCTTATATGGCGTGGGCTGCGCAAGTGCTAAAAAAAAATTTATCAAAATACTTGACATATTTTTTCAATAGTGTTAGATTAGATTTAGTGGTTCTCCTCCTCTAGGTTCTGGGGCTGGGACGAAGTGATTTCTAGCCCCAAGCTTTTTTCAATCATTTAGTTGCCATAGCGTTGAAGAGATACTCCCTTGTACCCCCACCTTGTGGGTACAGGAGGAAAGAAGGGAGTTATCTCCTCTTTTTATTGAGAAAAATTATGAATTACCCTTTAAACAGTCTCCTTAGCCATGAATATTTGTCCTTGTTGCTCAGAAAGATTAATTCGCCAAATCAGAAGAACGGGTATTTTCTGGTTTTGCCTCCATTGCAGACAGGAAATGCCCATTCTGGGGGCCGCTCTTCCACTGCGCAAATTTATCAACCAATTCTAAATCAGGAGTAATATCATGTCCAAGATCGGTCTTTTCTACGGCAGCACAACTGGTAAAACAGAGTCAGCAGCCGAAATGATTCAAGCGGAATTCGGCGGAGAAAGTGTCGTCACTCTCCATGAAATCTCAGAGATACAAGATAGTGATTTTGACCAATATCAAAATATCATCATCGGTTCCCCTACCTGGGATATCGGTCAATTGCAAGCAGACTGGGATGGCTATTTTGAAGACCTAGACAATGTTGATTTTAGTGGCAAAAAAGTTGCCTACTTTGGTACGGGTGACGTTGTTGGCTACGGGGAAAACTTCCAAGATGCTATGGGCACCCTGGAAGAAAAAATTTCCGAGTTAGGAGGTCAGACCGTGGGAAATTGGCCCACAGATGGTTATGATTTTGAAAGTTCCAAAGCGGTCAAAAACGGTAAATTTGTCGGTTTGGCACTAGATGATGATAATCAATCTGAGTTAACTGAGAGTCGGATTCAAGAATGGGTCGCACAACTCAAAAATGAGTTCTCAATCTAAACAGCTAACATGGTGTTTTAGTTGGTTGGGTAGAGCGTAAGCGTTACCCAACGCAAATATCCGCGCGCCCCAAAAGGACCAGAAAGTAAAGACATTGTCTCTGTGAGCTTCTTTTTTGCTGTTGGGTTTCGGCACCTCTTCCCAACCTACAATCTATTCTAGATTTTTAAGTGTGCCACGGCACTACATCATATCGAAGAGTAAATCATGGTTCAAATATGCTGTTTAGTTTGCGCTTGGACATTACTCTGTTTATTTGTTGGGAGTATTTGTCGGGTTAGTAGAGAGGGTTTCGTTTACGTTAAACGACTGCATCAAATTCCCTGTAGTCGTTGTGCCTTCTTTACTAAAGAATATTGCCTGAAATGTACTGTTCATCCTTTAACAGCACTTTCAGAAGAGGCAATCCACTGTCGGGATTTTGAACCCATCTCTTAGAGTGGGGTCGAGGAGAGGGCGCACAGCTGTGCGCTTTATGTATACTTTAGTTAAGATACTTAATGTATAAACTAAATATATTTAGCTGTAACCTCTTCAACAACAAGGGCATCCGCTTCTTGCTTGGGAAGACTCAAGTTTACGCCTTGAACTTTAATTTCCACTAGATCTCCTCCAAACCCAACGCTAATGACGGTAAATTCTGTTCCTGGGGTTAACCCCAGGGAGACTAATTTCCCCCGGTAACCGCCAAAAGCTTTATCGTAGCCAACTAAGCGCCCGATAGTACCCGCCGGCATATCTCTGAGATAAGTTGTGGTGATTGTTGACATCTGTGTTTCTTCTGCCCTAAACAAGAAATATTCTCAATATATTAACAACATATCATAGACAGAGGTTCCTGGAGAGATAAGCAATAATCATCAATATCTCTATTCATCAGTGTTTATCTGTGGTTCAAATAATGGATTTAATTTTGTGTCATCAAATGGCTGATTTTGACGCTTTGGGTGCAGCGGCGGGGTTAACAAGACTCTCTGTTGGCTCACGAATCGTACTTACAGGGGGCGCACACCCCACAGTGGGGGATTTTTTGGCTTTATATCGCAATGAATTTACCCTGATTGAAACTCGCAGCGTCAATCCGTCCCAAATTCGCTGCCTCACAGTGGTAGATACTCAACACCGCCATCGCCTGGGTAAGTGCGCTAACTGGCTCGATTTACCCACGATAACAGAAATTAAAGTTTACGACCACCATATAGACATAGACTCGGATATTAAGGCTACTTACAGTCAAATTGAACCAGTGGGGGCAACTACTACTTTAATCGTGGAGTTGCTGCAACAAGAAAATATCCAACTGACTGCTGCTGAAGCAACGGTAATGGCCCTGGGAATTCACGTGGATACTGGTTCCCTTACCTATGAGCAAACAACCCCGCGAGATGCTCACGCTTTAGCTTGGCTTATGGAGCAATCTGCTAACGTTAAGACTATCCCTGAGTACGTCCACCCGGGATTATCCCCCCAATTACAGCAATTATTAACCTTTGCCTTGGAAAACCTCCATCTTATGACGGTGAGTGGCTCTACTGTTGCTGCGGTAATGCTTACTACCGATGATTTCGTCCCTGGATTATCTAGTTTAGCAGGAAGGTTGATAGATTTAACCGAAAGCGATGCATTGCTTTTGGGACACCAATATATTAGAAAGGGCGAAAAGAGATTGACGATAATCGGGCGATCGGGCATTGAAGGAACTAATCTTCACTCACTTTTCGCCCCATGGGGAGGGGGTGGACACCCTAGCGCTGCTGCTGTCAGCATGAAAACAGCAGATCCAGACGCTATCCTCCATCAATTACTAGCTGCACTAAAAGAACAAATTCCCCACCCTCCCACTGCTAAGGATTTAATGTCCTCCCCAGTGCGAACAATTTTGCCAGAAACTACTATCGAACAAGCTGAACGCATTCTCTTTCGTTACGCCTATTCTGGTCTTTCCATCGTAGATAAAGAAGGAAAGTTGGTGGGGATTATTTCCCGGCGAGATTTAGATTTAGCCCTGCACCATGGTTTTAGTCACGCTCCAGTTAAAGGTTATATGAGCAGAAATTTGAAAACTATTACTCCTCAAACCCCTCTGGGGGAAATAGAATCTCTGATGATGACTTACGATGTGGGTAGGCTGCCAGTTTTAGATTCAGGGCAATTAGTAGGTATTGTCACCCGTACCGATGTTTTAAGGGAACTGTATCAGGAAAGAAGGGAGAGCATTAATAAGGGAAAAGAAGAAGAAAAAGAACTTAGAAGCACTTGTCTATTACCTTCCATTAAAAATAGCCTTGATCCAAAACTCTGGCAGTTATTAGAATTAGCAACAGAAACCGCTCAAAAGCACGGTTGCCATCTTTATCTCGTTGGTGGTGCAACTCGAGACTTGCTCCTAGCTGAAGAGGAGGAAACCTTATTGTTGCAAGACATTGACTTAGTGGTAGATGGCTTTCACAATGCTGAAGACGAGGGTGCTGGGGTTGAATTAGCCCAACAACTGCAACAAGTTTATCCCAACGCCCGTCTTTCAGTCCACGGTGCTTTTCAAACTGCTGCCCTGTTGTGGCATAAAGATCCGGACTTCGGCTCTTTGTGGGTGGATATTGCTACTGCGCGAACAGAATTCTATCCTTATCCTGCGGCTAACCCAGAAGTAGAAGCAAGTTCTATTCGTCAAGACCTTTATCGCCGGGACTTTACTATTAATGCTCTCGCTTTGAGACTAACATCTCCCCGCTCCGGAGAATTGCTGGATTTCTTTGGCGGGTTAATGGACTTGCGATCGCGGCAAATTAGAGTTCTTCACCCCAACAGCTTTATCGAAGATCCCACCCGTATTTATCGCGCCGTGCGCTTTGCCGTGCGCCTGGAAATGAATATTGAATCGGAAACAGAAGCTTATATTCATAATGCCATATCCAGCGGAGTTTACGAAAGATACTCCCAAGTCGCACCAGCACTCACTACCAGACTGAGAACGGAATTGCAATATATTCTCCAGAGCAACTTTTGGACTGATGCGATCACTAAACTTGCTTCCCTCAAAGCTCTCTGCTGTCTTCACCCTACCTTAGTATTAGACCAAAAACTATGGTGGCAAATACGCTGTATTTCCCGTTGGTTGCGCTGGATCGATCCTGACAAGAATCTACCACACTGGTTAATGAGATTAGAAGTGTTAATTGCCGCTCTCGCTCCTACCTACCGAAGTAAAGTAGCAGAGAATCTCCAGTTGCCCAAAGATAGTATTGAGCGGCTGCAACAGTTAGAGTCAGTGGAAAGGAAAATTAGGGAAACTCTCCCAAATTGCCGACTTAACAGTGAAATGGCTACTTTCCTGCGCCAG
>JACONB010000063.1 GCA_014323965.1 Prochloron sp. SP5CPC1
CTGCTTTCTGCCGTTTCCTCTTCCCTTTTCCCTTACGGGTCATGCCCTTAAGGTTTAATTTCTCCGTAGCAACCAAGCTATTACTGCTAACGATTTGTGCTGCTACTTTATGAGACCAGTCGTGGCGCTGGTTAGAAACTTTCTTCTGTACCTTGCTTATTTTTGCTCTAAATTTCCTCCATCGGCGAGAAGCTCTGACTTTCCGTCGTTCTGGCCTACGTTTCCTCCTTAGTTGTTTTGACAATTCTTTAATTTTGCAGGCAGCCTTGGCTTGGAATTTCGGGGAAGCAATAAATTCTCTGTTGGAGGTGGCAATCGCTACTTTACACCCGAAATCTAATCCAATAGCGGACGTGCCAGTTTCTCTTTCGGGAAAACAGTCAACGGTGATAGAAGCGTACCACTTGTTTTGGTCTTTAAATATAGTGCAAGTCGTTGGAACGCCCCAAGTTCTTGCCCGACCTCTCATAGGAATACAAAGTTTTAAATGGCGTAACTCAAGAGATCCGTTTATCCCCATATTGGAATGAACTTTCCAGTTTGCTTTACTTGGATAGGTCCATCCCCTGTAACGCCGTTTCGCCTTGAATTTTGGATATTTCCCCAATCCCTGGAAAAAGCGTCTGTAAGCGAAGTCAACACGCTTTAGGGTGGCTTGGAGTGACGTTGAGCCAAGCTCCTTATATTCGGGCCAGACTTCTTTAAAAGCGGGTAGAGAATTTTGTTGCTCAAAGTAATCTACCGAATGGCCGAATCTTTTGTATTGCGTTCTCCTATTTGCGATAGCAGCGTTATACAACTCGCAATGCATCTTGCGAGCCATTTCTAGCTTCTGGACCGCTGTAGTGTTCGGATAGAGGCGATAAGTAATCCGGCGCGTCGGCATTTAATCTACTGGCTCTATTAGTACTATACCTCAAAATTGAAGAGAGGAAAGGGGCAGCTTGGTAGTCTAATTGGAAGACACGGGAACATCGAATTCCCATGTCTTCCGCGCTATTCATCCCCACCCCGTAAAATGCTGTCATATCGCGTTTTACTGAGGGTGGGGACTTTCGCGCATTCGTTAAAACAGTTATCATTTACCAGTGACCAGCTCAGCTAGGAATGCTGCACACCTCCCCAATAAAACAAGATAACAGTCCACTTCTGTGGACTTGACCTGCTAGCCCGCAATTTATTCGCCGGCGGGTAAGATTTGTTACAAAATAATAACTGGGGCAAATTTTCTCTCGATGGATAACTATGCTTGATATAAAGAAGACAGAAGACAGTTTTGCCAATAGACATATCGGTCCGGGGACTGATGAAATCCAGCAAATGCTCAAATGCTTGGGTTTAGAGACTCTAAATGAGCTGATTGAGCAAACAGTGCCCGCTCCGATCCGGCGACATCGCCCCCTAGAATTACCTCCAGCCCAGACAGAAGCTGCTGCCCTGGCTCAAATCAAAGCTATTGCCTCTCAAAACCGGGTCTTGCGTTCTTTCATCGGTATGGGGTATCACAACTCCATTACCAGTCCCGTTATTAAGCGCAATGTGCTGGAAAATCCCGGCTGGTACACCTCTTACACTCCCTATCAGGGGGAAATCGCTCAGGGAAGGTTGGAAGCATTGCTGAACTTTCAGACAATGATTATAGATCTGACGGGACTAGAAATTGCCAATGCTTCTTTGTTGGATGAAGCTACCGCTGCTGGGGAAGCCATGACTTGTAGCTATAATGTTTGCAAAACTAAGGCTAAGGCTTTCTTTGTTTCCAAAGATTGTCATCCCCAAACCATCGCTGTCATCAAAACCAGGGCAAAACCCCTAGATATTGAGGTTATAATTGGAGACCATAGCAGTTTTGATTTCTCTAAACCAATCTTTGGCGCTTTGCTCCAATATCCCGCCACTGATGGGGCAATTTACGACTACCGGGAATTTATTAAGAGGGTAAAGGAAGGGGGTGGTTTGGTAACTATGGCGGCAGATCCCTTGAGTTTGACCCTCCTTACACCCCCTGGGGAAATGGGGGCTGATATTGCCGTAGGAAGCACTCAGCGGTTCGGTGTTCCTTTAGGGTTTGGGGGACCACATGCTGCTTATTTTGCCACGAGAGAGGCTTATAAGCGCCAAATACCGGGACGCATTGTGGGGGTCTCGAAGGATGTCCATGGCAACTCCGCCTTCCGCTTGTCCCTGCAAACCAGAGAGCAGCATATTCGTCGGGATAAAGCTACTAGTAATATTTGTACTGCTCAAGTATTGTTGGCGGTGATGGCTTCTATGTATGCAGTTTATCATGGACCGGAAGGAATTAAAAGGATTGCTCAAAGGGTACATCGGCATACAAAAATATTGGCAGCAGAGTTGGAAAGACTAGGGTATACTTTGGGTAGTAAATCATTTTTTGATACTATTACAGGAGAGGGAGAAAGTGAGGGTAAAATACGCTCCCAAGCGGAAAAAATGGGGATAAACCTACGTTACTTTAACCAATCTACTGTAGGTATTTCTTTAGATGAAACCACCACAGAACAAGATTTATTGGATTTGTGGCAGGTTTTTGCTCAATCTGAAGAGTTACCTTTTACAATAGAAGAGTTGGAGCAAACAGTAAATTGTGAGTTCACAGCCCCTCTCAAACGCCATAGTAGTTATTTGACTCAACCTGTCTTCAATCGCTATCATTCCGAAACCGAGTTATTGCGGTATTTGCATCGGTTGGAAAGCAAAGATTTGTCCCTCACTACCTCCATGATACCTTTGGGTTCCTGTACCATGAAATTGAACGCAGCAGCGGAAATGATACCCATAAGTTGGACAGAATTTGCTGATATTCATCCCTTTGCTCCTGCTTCCCAAACTCAAGGTTATCAAATTTTATTCAAACAACTAGAAAACTGGTTAGGAGAGATAACTGGTTTTGCAGCCATATCCCTCCAACCCAATGCTGGTTCCCAGGGAGAATATGCAGGATTACAAGTAATTCGGCGGTATCATGAAGAAAAGGGTTCCCAACGTTCTATTTGTTTGATTCCCGAATCTGCCCACGGTACTAATCCTGCCAGTGCAGTCATGTGTGGCATGAAAGTAGTGCCAGTGAAGTGCGATCGCCAGGGTAATATCGACCTATCGGACTTAGAAAAGAAGGCAGATAAACATCAGGATAACCTGGCAGCCCTCATGATAACCTATCCCTCCACCCACGGAGTCTTTGAGGAGTCAATTCAGGAAATTTGTGCTCTTATCCACCTTCGGGGTGGACAAGTTTATCTAGACGGAGCGAATATGAATGCCCAGGTGGGGTTGTGTCGTCCTGCTGATCTAGGAGCGGATGTGTGTCACCTAAATTTACACAAAACCTTTTGTATTCCCCACGGTGGAGGGGGTCCAGGAATGGGACCAATTGGAGTAAAACCCCATTTGGTCCCCTTTTTACCAGACGTGTCCAATGATAACACAAAAAATTCAAAATCCATAGGAGCCATCGCCGCTGCACCTTGGGGGAGTGCCAGTATTTTACCTATTTCCTGGATGTATATTGCGATGATGGGAGCTGAGGGGTTAAAGAAGGCTACAGAGGTAGCGATTCTGAATGCTAATTATATAGCAGCCCGACTGGATTCTTACTATCCCGTGTTATTTAAAGGCAAGTCTGGTTGGGTGGCTCACGAGTGTATTTTGGATTTGCGTCCCTTAAAGAAGGCTGCGGGCATAGAAGTAGAGGATATTGCCAAACGGTTGATGGACTATGGTTTTCACGCCCCGACCATTTCTTGGCCCGTACCTGGGACAATGATGGTAGAACCCACAGAAAGTGAGTCTAAGGAAGAATTAGACCGTTTCTGTAACGCCATGATTGCCATTCGTCAGGAAATAGAAGCCATTGAAACAGGTAAGATGGATCGGGAGAATAATCCCTTGAAAAATGCCCCTCATACCGCAGAAGCATTGATTTGTCAGGAGTGGGATCGTCCCTATTCTCGCACTCAGGCAGCTTATCCCGCACCTTGGAGCAAAGAGTTCAAATTTTGGCCCCCTGTGGGAAGGATTAATAATGCCTACGGAGACAGGAATTTGGTCTGTTCTTGTGAAGGAATGGCGGCTTATTAACCTATCCCTCTCTGCGTCTTTGCGCCTCTGCGTGAAACCCTCCCTATAAGCTTTTCCAGCTTCCGTCACCGTTGTAACAGGTACTTCGTATCAAGCCAGAAAAAATTTTATAAATTTGACACAAGTCAGACAAAAGCGTTATATTGGATATAAGTTCGAGAGGAGTAAGGACATGATTCCCATAACACCCGAAAGAGCTAAGTCATTAATCGAAAACGCCAGAAAAGCAGGGGTACCTGAAGAAGAATTGCAAGAGATGATTAAGTCTTACGAGGACATGAAGTATGGAAAATTCCCGGTAAGACAACCAAGTCTAATTTGTCGGGAACTTGAGGGAGAGGAAAAAAGTAACCCAAATGGGGGTAAAGAAGTTTTAGTTTCTTTTAGAGGCTATGATATACACCCAGCTTTAAGGTGAGAGTAGTGTCACAGTTTTAAGGAGGGATAAAAGCCAACACAACCGGGAGTTGCCATTGCGAATAGAAGATAAGACAAAAAAGCTAAGTCAACAAGACATCAAAGAATTGGAGGACTTTGTTATCAACGATTTACTCTCTACAGAGAGGGATATACAGTGGCTTCAGCTCATTGAAATTGCTGATTTAGGACAAGAAGCACCTTTTGGATATTGGCAAGCTATATTCCATTCAGACTTCCAAAATCAAATCACCCCCAAAACAGTAATTGTCCTCAACTCTTTTTGGTTAAAAACCCTTGACGACTTAAAAGAGACATTAGCACACGAATATGGTCATCATTGGACTCTGTGTTATCTTGTGGTTAATAAAGGTCTCAAAGAGCCTAAAAAACAACGGCTACCGGAAGAATACTATAAGCTGCGTGGTTTGAAGGAGCAAGATTATGAACCTGATGATGAATTCAAAGGTTGGTACTTTTGTGATAAAGAGATTATAGCTGAGGACTACCGAGTACTTTTCGCTCCATCTCCTTATAATCAGGAACATCAAATAGCAACCCATACTCGCACCGGAGTAGAGCTTCCTAGTGAAAAGGTTAAAAAATATATTCGCAATCTAAATCGTCAATATTAACATTAACTAGACTAAGAAGGACAAATCATGGAAGCAACATTACTACCAAAAACCACCAACCCACCATTAGAACCTCCTAAAGATCCTTTATCAGCTGCTCGTGAAAGAGGTAAGCAGATGAAGAAAAAGTTACTGTACAATCAAGATAACCCTCTTACCAACCAAGAGGTGGCCAAAAAGTTGGGGATAACTACTGAAGCTATAAATGATAAGCGTATTCAAGGTGAGCTTCTAGGACTATACCACGAGGGAAAATATCTATACCCAAGTTGGCAATTTAATGTTCCTGGTTTAAAGCAAGTACTCGCTGCCCTTCAAGAGTTCGATTCTTGGACGAAATTGATGTTTTTGCGGACTGGAGATATTCGTCTTGGAAAGACACCTCTAGAAAGCTTGCAAGCTTCAGATATAGAGTTAACAGTAAAAGCTGCGAAGTGCTATGGAAAACATGGGGCGGCTTGAAGAACACCCTCTACCACCTGATGATTTCAAGGAACGCGATCTGCCGGTTTTTAAACATAAAATACTCTCCTATCGCTTAAACACAAGTAAATACCCTTCAGCCCTCTATTTTGACCGCAGCGGTGAAGGTCGTTTCGATGGACAGAAGCAAGGGTACGGTATTCTTTACGTCGCTGAGAGTATAGCAGGAACTTTTATCGAATGTTTTGGTCGCACTCTCGGTGAGAAGGGTGTTTCTGAAGACACTGTTAGACAGAGAAATCTTTTCCAAATCGAATCTAAACGTCCTCTCTATTTAGTAGATCTATTCGGTAATGGTTTGGCAAAAATCGGTGCAGATGCTAGACTTAGCAGCGGAGCCTACGATATGGCTCTCGTCATGATAATGACCTCATATGCTGCGGTTTCTTCCACCGGGTACAAAATTTATTGGTAGAAAAAAACCAGGGTAATTTAGTTGATAATCATCCTGAAGTATTAGGTAAGATTCTCGTTCGCTATGACTATTATTTATTGTAATTACCACCAATATGATAGTTTTCCTCGCGCAAAGACGCCAAGACGCCAAGGGTTCTCCTCACTGGTCACTGTCATGTGGTGTATTCGGCGTTGATTTTGACGTAATCGTAACTCAAATCGCAGCCCCAAGCCACCCCAGTACCAGCACCATTACCAATACAAACAGAGATTAACACAGTATCCTCCTGTAAATAAGCTCCAGCAGCAGCAAGTTTGAGATAATTACTCGCCCCCTCTCGCCCAAAAGGTAAGGGTTGGCCATTTTCCATTAAGAGGAAATCTCCCAATTGAATCCGCAACTGATCCTGATGAAAAGGAACCCCAGCTCGTCCCGCAGCAGCGGCAATTCTGCCCCAGTTCGGGTCACGTCCGAAAATCGCTGCTTTCACCAAAGAGGAGCCAGCTATGGTTCTAGCTACCTGACGGGCTGCCTTTTGATCTGGGGCACCGGAAACTTGCACTTCAATTAAACAAGTAGCTCCTTCTCCGTCCCGCGCGATGGCCTTAGCTAAATACTGACACAGTGAGACTAGCATTGCTGCCAATTTCTCCCCATCTTTCCCCAGGGTGGTAATAGCTTTGGTGCGAGATTGTCCATTTGCCAAAGCAATGACAGTATCGTTAGTACTGGTATCCCCATCTATGGTAATTTGATTGAAGCTATGTCCCACTGCTTCTGTGAGCATTTCCTGCCACAGGGAAGTGGATACCGCAGCATCACAGGTGATAAATGCTAACATGGTAGCCATATTGGGATGAATCATGCCGGAACCCTTGGCAATACCTCCCATGCGTACTGGACGATTGTCGATGATAGTTTCTAGAGCAATGGATTTGGGGACTAAATCCGTGGTGAGAATGGCTTTAGCTGCTGCTTCTGAGCCATCTGAGATTAATGCTCCCGTTAGTTGGGGTATAGCCTTACCCAACCTGTCCATGGGTATAGGTTTCCCGATAACCCCAGTGGAAGCTAAGAGGATGGTGTCAGGAGGAATGTTGAGGGAGTTACCTAAAAGCTGGGCTGAAGATAGGGCATCTTGCCACCCTTGTTCTCCTGTGGCTGCATTGGCTTGACCCGCATTACAGAGGATAGCCCTAGCGCTCCTTTTAGCTTGGAGTCGTTGGCGGCAATAGTCTACGCAGGCAGCACGCACTTTACTTGTGGTGAAGACACCGGCGGCGATCGCCTCTGTCTCGGAGAAAATCAAGGCTAAATCTAGTTCTTGGGATGGTTTCAATCCTGCGGCAATTCCCGCTCCTTGATAGCCTCTGGGTGCTGTTACACCACCCTCTATAATCTGCCAGTCTGCCATTGGACTTCCTCAAAATTCCGGGTTATTATCTAAGTATACTATAGGAGGTTATCATGAACAAGAGTCTAAAGTCGAGGATAATTGAAGTTACTTTACCAGAAGAGACGATTCAGCTTATGGATACTCTCGGAAAAGGTTCTTCTGTGCGCAACGCATTGATTCAAGAAGCCGTGGAGTTTTATCTCCCTTATAAACAAAGAGAAAATCTTCGGCAAAGCATCCAGGAAGGCGCTATTTAACGTGCCAAAAGTGATTTAGCTTTAGCTATTGAATGGAGTGGATTAGAGGAATGACCTGAAAGGAATTCAGTATATTTGGTGAATTTTGACCCTTCTATCAGGAAATCAAGAAGACGCGCCCTGCTTTAATCTTGCAAAATGATATTGCCAACCAATATAGTCCTATAATTATTGTAGCGGCTATAACGTCCCAATTTGAAGAACCTTTATATCCTACAGAGGTTCTGATTAAAGCTCCTGAAGGAGGTTTGAGAAATGATTCGGTTGTTCTGCTCAATCAAATTCGTTCTCTAGATCAACAAAGATTGATTAAATGTTTGGGGATGTTATCATTACAAACAATGGCAAGAGTAGATTTAGCGATCCAAATCAGTTTGGGATTACTAGATTTATCCTAACTTAATGACTAAGTAACTATCTATCTAAT
>JACONB010000064.1 GCA_014323965.1 Prochloron sp. SP5CPC1
CGCTGAAACTCCGCAATTCTCATTAAATCTTCCTTGACAAAGCCAATAAATGTTGGCACGCCCCAAACCCTGGGCGGGATGACCCCGCCCCTACACCTTATGGAACCTTTGCTAGGCAAATCGTTAAGCCAACTAACCCAGTGGGTTATTGAACAAGGACAACCCTCCTATCGAGGCAAGCAACTCCATCAATGGTTGTATCAAAAAGGGGTCCGCTCCCTTGACGACATCTCCGTATTCTCCAAAAAGTGGCGGCAAAACCTGACCCAGTATCCTATCGGTCGTTCCACCATAGATTATTGCACCCCAGCCACCGATGGCACCCGTAAATACCTACTCCGTCTCCGGGATGGTTTAACCATTGAAACCGTCGGTATCCCCACCAAACAAAGGCTCACCGTTTGTGTTTCTGCTCAAGTGGGGTGCCCTATGACTTGTGATTTTTGCGCTACAGGTAAAGGAAAATTCGCTCGTAATCTCAAATCCTACGAAATTGTGGATCAGGTTCTCACCGTCCAAGAAGACTTTGGCAGACGAGTTAGCCATGTAGTTTTCATGGGTATGGGAGAACCCCTCCTCAACATAGATGAAGTAGTAGCTGCTGTGAAAACCCTCAATGAAGATGTAGGAATTGGACAGCGCTCCCTAACTATTTCCACCGTGGGACTGCCAGGCAAAATTCGCCAACTAGCCAAGTCTCGCCTCCAAGTCACCCTTGCTGTCAGTCTCCATGCTCCCAACCAGCAATTGCGGCAAAAACTCATTCCCAGTGCCAAATCTTACCCCCTCCACGCCCTCTTCAAGGAATGTCAAGAGTATGTTCGCATCACCAGAAGGCGCGTCACCTTTGAGTATATCCTGTTAGCGGAAGTGAACGATTTCCCAGAACACGCCCAACAACTGGCAACCCATCTGCACGGATTTCAGAGTCACATTAACCTAATACCTTACAATCCCATAAGCGAGGCCGATTATCAGCGTCCCAGCCAACAGCGCATACAAACTTTCACCCAATCCCTCCTGAGTTTGAGAAAGGCAGTTAGCGTCCGCTACTCCCGGGGGTTAGGAGCAGGTGCTGCTTGTGGGCAACTGCGAGCATCTCGAACTTAGAGTGCTCCCGGCGGGGTGTTGCTCACATTCACATAACATAATAAACATACTCTCAAACCCTCTCTCTTCTCTTCCTCTGCGCCCTCTGCGTCTCTGCGGTTCAATTTATACTAAACGAGAATCTCCAACAAAATCCATGAAAGAAGTAGAATGGCAAATAGTTAAAACCTACTCAGACATCCTCTATCACAAATGTGATGAAGGGATCGCCAAAATCACCATCAATCGTCCTCACAAACGAAATGCCTTTCGTCCGAAGACAGTATTTGAACTCTATGACGCCTTTGTAGATGTTCGGGAAGACAACCAAATTGGCGTTGTTCTCTTCACTGGTGCCGGTCCTCACACCGATGGAAAATATGCCTTTTGTTCCGGCGGCGATCAAAGCGTGCGGGGGAAAGCAGGCTATATCGGAGATGACGGGGTACCCCGCTTGAACGTCCTAGATCTGCAACGGTTAATTCGGTCCCTACCCAAAGTGGTCATTGCCCTGGTGGCAGGTTATGCCATTGGTGGCGGTCACGTCCTACACCTGATCTGCGACCTAACCATCGCAGCTGATAATGGCATTTTTGGCCAAACAGGACCTAAGGTGGGCAGTTTTGACGGCGGATTTGGAGCTAGTTATCTCGCTCGCATTGTGGGGCAAAAAAAGGCTAGGGAAATTTGGTTTCTCTGTCGTCAGTACACCGCAACGGAAGCCCAAGAAATGGGACTGGTTAATACTGTCGTCCCGGTGGAACAGTTGTCAGCAGAAGGAATTAAATGGGCCAGGGAAATTCTCCTTCATAGTCCCATTGCTATCCGTTGTTTAAAAGCTGCTTTCAACGCTGACTGCGATGGGCAAGCTGGTTTGCAGGAACTGGCGGGGAATGCCACCCAGCTCTATTACATGACTGAAGAAGGAGCGGAAGGACACAAGGCATTTCTAGAAAAACGTCCTCCCAATTTTCGCCAATATCCTTGGCTACCATAAACCTGAAATCGCACCCTGCCTGAGACAAGGTGCGATTCTAAATGAAAATTTTTTTGTTAAATTTGGTGTTTTATATGGGAAAATTGAGCTGCTAGGCAGTAGCTACTTCTTTTTCTTCTGCTGCTTCTGCCGATACAGCAGGCTCAATACGGGAGTAATCTAAGGAGAGTGAATTCTCTAAATGGACTATTTCTTCCAAACTATCCCAAATAGCGGCAAAGGGAGGGGAAGCATAGGTGCAAGCTTTCCAGTTAGCTTTTACTGGTGCGCCCAGTAGCTTGCAGATTCCGCCTCGTCTCCCTTCCGGAGTATAGTTACGGCAGCATCGACAAGCAGAGGTTAAAAAATTTGCTTTTTTCATGAGATTTTTTTAAAAGGAGCGTCAAGATCTGACTATTTATATTTATTTTGGCAACAAGTCTTATCTAGGGATAATCGTTTCCAGCCAGGATTCTATATAGATTTGACCGCTCCCCAGCCCTATCTCATTCTTTATATTTGTTTAATATTTGCTTTACATATATACAAGATAGCTTAACAAAACTAGACAATGGGCAAGATGAAGTCAAAAATAGAAGAGGATCGACTCCAAAGCAATAAAAACAAAAATGGAATAAATTTTTATTAAATATTAATTATCTTGCCATTGTTTTGCGGCGCAATGACAACAGAGCCGCCAACGCTGGAGTTCCCCGGGGGTCGTGGGAGCGTTACAGCTCGGACAAAGGGGAAGGGGCAGGTTCCTCTCTACCTTAGAGAGATGGTTTTCGAGGCGAGATTGAGAATGGTTTTTAATTGCTATGTTAGTAGGAGAAAAACGAATATCAGAAAGATTCTCGGGTAAGAGGGCATTCAGCTTTTTCAAGAGTTGGTAGCGCTCGAAGGAAAGAGTTTGTGCCCACACAGCGCTGGAAGTAGCAACGAGGAGAACCTTGCGGGCAATATAAAGGGGATGGGAGACTTGGGCAATTTTTGGGGAAACTACTTTCTCCCAACATTGAAGCAAATGGCGATATTGCTGTTGTCTTTTCCAACTTGGCTGCTTTTCAATTGCTGCTAAAATTTGTTGTATGGAATTGAAAGACATATAATCAACCGTCTCGCCCTAGATATTGCTATAATTGAATAGTATAACTCATGAGCAAAAATACCGAAGTTTATTTTACCCATCCCGATTCAGTCAATCCAGTTTTACTCAAGGCTTTGGGGAGTCTAGATTTGCAAGAAACAGCTGAATTAGCTCGATATCGGCGTTTGAGAGGGGTCAAACAAGTCGCTTTAGCTAAAAGTTATCTACCCCAAGAGATGGTCCCTGCTAATACTCTCAGCGCTAGCTTGATTTATCCGCCTCGAAGACGAGCTAATTCTTCGAGCGCGGATGACTATCTCGAATCCTCCGCTCGACTGCTGGAGATTCTGGGAGAAGATGAAATATTAATCCCAGCTTCGGATCCATTACTCCCTGGGGGACTCACCCCCCTGAGTATTACTTCTATGTTAATGTTTCTGGTTACTAGTGCCCTAGTAGGTTCTGCCTTTATGAGTCCTTGGGTGCTGGAACAACTAGCCTTCAATCAAAATCAGCCAAATACTTTGACGACCACACCTGGGGAACTAGAAAAGCGCCCTCCCATAGGCTATCCTTTTGCGCAGCAACCGCTTGCGTCCCTAGCAAGGGATGAATTTGTGGATTTAGACTTGGCTAGTCTTGCTACTCTTCAACCCAGTCCTGGTTCCTCTAGATTAGGAGATAAATTGACACCAGCTACCCCCAGTTTCATTGATAATCGAGACAAGCCAACTCCCACTCCCCCCCTCGATCCTGTGGGTGCTACTAATTTGACGGACGCTCTACTTCCTCCTTCCATAGGAGATAATTTCTATTATGTCCTGACTGTTTATGCAGGGCCACGCTCCCTGGAATCGGCGAAGGCTATCGTCCCGGATGCTTATATACGCCAATTAGCTACTGAAAAGTGGATTCAAATGGGAGCCTTCAAAACTAGAGACGATGCGGCGCTCTTTGTCGCCTCACTCAAAGAAAAAGGTATTTTCGCCTCAGTTTATCCATGACCTATGATATAGCAGTTACCAGTTGTAGGGGCACGGCACTGCCGTAAACTTACAAATACACAATTAATAAATACATAAAGTAGGAAAAAAAAGGGGGTGGTGGTTATATTTATGGTAAAACTAGATCCAACTCACTTGGAGGTCTCAATCGCCCAGTTGCTGTGCTATCCTTATTCTAAGGATAGGAGTGTTAATATGGGCTGGCTAGAGCGTATTTCTAACATTAACAAGATTGTCGATGGCGGTGAGGATCCCGAAAAAATCCTGGAACAAACTGTTCTGGAGCTGGAGCAGCATTTAATTAACCTGCGTCAAGGTGTAGCAGGAGCGATCCGGAACGGATCCGCTTCGCGGCGCGCCAGCCTTAAACGCACAGAGCGACAATTAAATCAAAATCAAGCTGCCGCCAACCAGTGGTATAGTCGCGCTCAATTAGCTTTACGCAAGGGAGATGAAATGTTAGCGCGGTCCGCTCTGCACTACCGTCAACCCTATCTGAATATCGCTAAAACCCTACAAACCCAAATAGATCAGCAACGAGATATTATTAATAAGCTCAGAAAGGATATAGAAGTCCTGGAAAGCCAAATCGCAACAGTGAAAATGAAAAAGAATATGTATATTGCCTCAGGGCGCGATCCAGTCACCGCCCTGAGGGGGGTAGGCTGGTCCAGGGGGAGATAACCACCAATCACCCACTACCCACGGCAATTGTTTTAAACTAGAACATAAATATCCAAGGAGAATACATAGGGTCATGGGATTATTTGAACGTATCAGTAGAATTATTCGCGGGAATGTTAACGATCTTATCAATAAGGCCGAAGATCCGGAAAAGATTCTGGATCAGGCCATTATTGATATGCAATCCGATCTGATAGAGCTAAGGCAAGCAGTTGCCAGGGCGATCGCCACCCAAAAACGCACGGAACAACAACAAAATAAAAACCAGATCGATGCCAATAATTGGCAGCAAAGGGCCCAACTCGCTCTGAAAAAAGGGGATGAAAACCTGGCTCGGGAAGCTCTGTTGCGGAAAAAAACCAGTGCAGATACAGCTAATACTCTCAAACAGCAGCTAGATCAGCAACGCACTCAAGTAGAAACTCTCAAGCGCAATCTGATCAGTTTAGAAAATAAGATTTCTGAAGCGAAAACCAAGAAGGACATGCTCAAGGCGCGAGCTACTGCTGCCAGGGCTAACGAACAACTACAAAGCACCATTGACAACCTCGGTACAGACGGTGCTATGGCTGCCTTCGATCGCATGGAAGATAAGGTGATGGAAATGGAAGCTCGTTCTCAGGCTGTGGGAGAACTAGGTGGAATAGGTGTAGAACAACAATTTGCCCAGCTGGAAGGAGGTAGCGAGGTGGAAGATGAATTGGAGGCACTGAAGATGGCAATTGCCGGGGCAGACCCCCCTCAATCGAAGTCTGAAGTGGATGCAGAATTGGATGCTCTGCGGGCCCAACTCAATAAAATTTAACCAGGGGAAGAAGAGGGGTTTGGGTTACGCAGTACAGAGTCTAACAGTCCTGCTCCTAAGATAGTATCTTACAAATTCCCCCTATCACCCTATCCCCCTATCCCCCTATCAATTTTCCATGGTACAATAACCAACAGCGCGTAAGAGTTTTGAGGAGCATTTTCGTGAACAGGGTCATTTCCATTACCGATGCGGAATTTAAGGATGAAGTTTTAAAATCTGACCAACCCGTATTAGCTTATTTCTGGGCTAACTGGTGTGGTCCCTGTCGTCTGGTATCTCCCTCCATTGACTGGGTGGCCCAAAATTATAGCCATGGTCTCAAGGTGGTTAAATTGGAAATTGACCCAAACCCCGACTCTGTTGCTCTGTGTAAGGTAGAAGGTGTTCCAGCTCTGAGATTATTTAAGAATGAAGTAATTATTGCCTCTCATGAGGGAGCCATTACCAAAGATAAATTAAAAACCTTACTAGATAATCATCTCAATTAGTAATTGGTAATTAATCGAAGAACCAAGAACCCACAACAAAAATGCAATTTGCCAAGCGGTTACAAGCATTTAAGACTAATGTGTTTGCCGATATGGATCGGGCAAAAGATGCTGCGAGAGGGTTAGGTCAGGAGATAATTGACTTGTCTTTGGGTTCTTCTGACTTACCCGCATCAAACTTGGTTACAGATGCAATTGAGTCGAATTTAAAAGATAGGAGTACTCACGGCTATTTACTCTATCACGGTACTGGTGCTTTTCGTCAGGCAGCAGCTCATTGGTATGAGAAAAAATTCGGCATTGAGGTAGATCCCTCTTCGGAAGTACTGCAACTAATTGGTTCCCAGGAAGGAACTGCTCATTTACCTTTAGCCTTGCTCAACCCCGGAGATTATGCTCTTGTGCCCGATCCGGGCTATCCTTCCCATTATGGCGGAGTTTATTTAGCCAGCGGTCAGGTTTATACCATGCCCCTATTAGCAGAAAATCAGTTTTTACCTGTTCTGGAACATATCCCTGAATCGGTTTTGAGTAACGCTCGGCTGATGATTTTGAGTTATCCTCACAATCCTACCACGGCGATCGCTCCTTTATCTTTCTTCCAGAAGGCAGTATCTTTTTGTCGTCACCACAATTTAGTTTTAGTCCACGATTTTCCCTACGCTGATATCTTTTTTGCCCCCACTAAACCACCTCCTTCTATTTTTCAAGCAGACAAGAATAAATCTCTGTCTATTGAATTTTTTACCTTGTCTAAATCCTACAATATGGGAGGGTTTCGGGTGGGTTTTGCTATTGGAAATCGGGAGTTGATTATGGCGTTGAGACAGGTGAAAGCAGCAGTAGATTTTAATCAGTATGAGGGAATTTTAAATGGGGCGCTCGCTGCTTTGTCTCGGGATAATTCTATAGTGGCAAATACGGTGGCTACTTATCTTCAGCGACGGGATGTTTTTGTTGAGGCTTTAAATAGCTTGGGTTGGCAAGTTCCTACTCCTAAAGCTACTATGTATGTCTGGGCTAAATTGCCTGATCCTTGGCAAAATAACTCGATCCAATTCTGTCAGGAATTGGTAGGAAAAACAGGGGTGGCAGCCTCTCCAGGAGCTGGGTTTGGCACCGCTGGAGAAGGATACGTCAGGTTGGCTTTAGTTAAATCGGAGGCAGTTCTGGTTCATGCAGCGACGAAAATAGTAGCTTTTATAAAGCAATTTCAACCATGATTAGGGTGGTGATGGAGGTAAATAAAAATGAACCGCAGAGGCGCTCTTGACGCAGAGAAAGATAAGAGAGGAAGTTCGTAGGGTGGGGAATTGTGACCAAGTTTGGTAACCTTAATATGAGAGTAAATTACTTATATAGATGCAATAATATAATTATATTTTGGTATTATCTAGGTATAATATGGTGAAAGAACGGGCTTACTGGCTAGCTTGGTCGAAAATTACTGGTGTGGGACCAGTATTGTTATGGCGAGTGCAGCAGCATTTTGGCACCTTGGCTGAAGCATGGGCAGCTCCAGCAGTGGCTTTAGGGGAAGTGGAGGGGTTCGGGAGTAAGTTAGTCAGTGCAGTAGCCCAAGGGCGATCGCAAATTAATCCGGAAAAACTCCTAGAGGAACACAGTCGCCAAAACCCCCATTTCTGGACCCCAGCAGATGATCATTATCCCCGGTTGTTGCTGGAAATCCCCAGCCCTCCACCTGTTTTGTACTATCAAGGGGAGGTTAAACTTGAGGAAAATCAAGGTATTACCCCTATGATAGGTATTGTGGGTACCCGGAAACCCACAGAACATGGACGGCGCTGGACCCGGAGAATTAGCGCTATCCTCGCTAAGTCTGGATTTACCATTATTTCAGGGTTGGCAGCAGGAATTGATGGAAAAGCCCATGAAGGCTGTTTGGAGGTGGGAGGTAGGACTATTGCGGTTTTGGGAACCGGGTTAGATAGAGTTTATCCTCGGTGTAATCAAAAGCTTTATGAGGCGATCGCCCAACAGGGGCTATTATTGAGTGAGTATCCCCAGGGGACAAGACCGGATCGGAGCAATTTTCCCGCTCGCAATCGCATTATTGCTGGTTTGAGTCGTGGGGTTTTGGTTATGGAAGCGCCAGAAAGGTCAGGTGCTTTAATTACTGCTCGCCATGGTAATGATTTTGGTCGGGATGTTTACGCTTTACCCCATTCTCCTGATAATGAGCAATATCGGGGCTGTTTGAAATTGTTGTGCAACGGTGCAGGGATGATTGTGGAAGAAGAGGAGTTATTGTCTATGTTGGGGGTAATACCTAATTTAGCAGCAAAAACTATTATTAATAAAAAGGTTGAGGAAATTCCAGACCTCTCACCGGAATTAGCAAAGGTAATTAAGGCTATCGCCTACGAATCTACTCCTTTCGATTCTATCGTTCAGTCAGCGGGTTTGCCAGCTAATTCTATTTCTGCTGCTCTGATACAATTGGAATTATTGGGTTTGGTGTCTCAGTTACCGGGAATGCGTTATCAAAGATGTTGATTACTACACCCTAAACCCGCGCTATAATTGCGTTATCGAGCAGTATTAATCCAGTTGTCTAAGTTCAACCCTGAAATACGTTCATAATGGCGGGTATTATTAGTGACTAAGATTAGGTTTTCCGCAAGAGCAACACTAGCAATTAGTCAATAAAAATTGGCGATCGGTTTCCCTAGCTGGCGTAACTGTGCTTTGAGTTTACCGAAATTATTAAGAGCATTATTCGTTAAAGATCAAACTGATATTGAGCGAATGAATTGGTCGGCAGTAGCTAAGTTTTCTTGTATTTGCCTGGAGTTGTAGGCTCCAAAATATAACTCTGCTACTGTAATACTGCAAATAGAGATTTCTGACCAACCAACAGCTGCTACTCTCTCTGGGACTGGCGCTCTTTCTTGTAGCCAGTAAATGCAAATATCAGTATCTAGTAAATATTTTACCACTATTCTTTCTCTATTTGAGTATTGCGACTTTCATAAATTTCTTTGATAATTTCTTCATCACTTTTATCATCTTTTTCCCACGGGCCCAAAGTAGCAATAAAAGATTGTTCTAAATTAGGTTTTGTTAACATCATCTCTTGTTCGATGGTTCGTTTTACAATAATTTCAATGATATTTTCTAAGTCTGACAAGGTAAAATTACTAATAGATTGCTCTGATTAAGTTGTGTTCATTCATGTCCTCCTTTACATATAGTGCTGTGGGCGTATCTAAGGTCTAGGGTAGGCAAAAAAAGCAATTTTAAATTATTTTTCTGCTAATTTAACGAGAGCAGAAGCAAGGGTTGCCATATTTTCAGCTAGCGTCACCCGATCTTCCTTCATTGAGACCTTGTAAAATTTCAAACATTGCCGCTCTATCTTGAATTAAAGCTGATGTATCTTGACGGGAAGTAGCAATATAGTCGGCTATGTCGCGAGTCAATGCTGCTACTTGTCTGTCTGTAGCTTGGCGGGATCGCCGATCTGCTGCGCACCGCGTAGCGGATCCCTTCGGGATCGCCTCTGAGTGTGCCTGAGCAGTTCTTGCTACGGAGTCTACCTTGTGGCCAAGCTCCTTAATGTTTTGATTAGTTTGCTCCATTCTTGCTGCGAGCTGTTGGACGTTTTGATTGGTTTGTTCAACAGCAGTCAAGAGGAGATGAAAACGTTGGTCAATATCTGTACTCATTTTCCCGGGTTTGCTTGATATTAGTTATTCTTCATTATATAGTAGTGGGTGTTGGTATAAGTATAGACGGATAGGCGATCGCTACACTCCTGCTATACAAGCTCTAGTAAAGACTTCAGTTCTGAAGTTTCTAGTCTGGGTCCAAAACGAGTTACAATTCTCGAAGAAGCTAAGGAGGCTAAATTGCCAGCTTGGGTAGGACTCATACCGTTGGTAATGCCGTACAAAAATGCTCCTGCGTACATATCTCCCGCACCTAATGTATCGATCGCTTCTACAGAAGACGGGGCAATTTCTCTTAATTCTTGACCGTCGTAAATTAATGAACCTTTTTCCCCTCGGGTAATGGCAAAACCTTTGGCTATAGTCTTAAAGTAATCTATTGCTACTGCTAAATCCTCTGTTTGGGCCATGGTTAAAGCTTCACGAGCATTAGCAAAGATAAAATCTAAGCCTGAACCTATTATTTCTAATATTCCTGCTCGACAATATTGTACTATATTGGTATCAGAAAGGGAAAGAGCTGTTTTTACTCCGGCTAATTCAGCAATTTCTTTTGCTTTCATTGCTCCTGCTTTTGCAGTGGGGGAAGATAGTAAGTACCCTTCTAAGTAAATATATTCGGAATTTCTGATAGCTTCCGGGACTAATTCTTCTGGGGAAAAGTCGGCACTAATACCCAAAAAAGTATTCATGGTGCGATCGGCGTCGGGAGTTACCAATACCAAGCATTTACCTGTAACTCCCACGGGTCGATTATCTTGGGTTAAATTAGTGTCTAGTCCGTAGTAGAGCAGGTCTTTTAAATAGAAAGAACCAATTTCGTCTTCAGCTACTTTGCAAGAGTAAAAACCTTGAGCTCCTAGTTGACTCAATGCTACCATAGTATTGGCAGCAGAACCTCCACAGCTATTACGTGAAGTTAAGTGACTTAAAGAGCGCATTAAATATTCTTGGCGGTCTTCGTCTACTAAGGTCATTACTCCTTTATCCAGCTTTAATTCTTGGAGCAACTGGGTAGATATTTCAAATTCCATATCCAATAAAGCGTTGCCCATTCCATATACGTTGTATTTTTTATTCATAATTTTGTTTATAATTGTTTGTTTTTTGTTTCCGGTTCTCTATATAATAGCATAAGGTGGATTGATGGGCAAGGTTTTCAATTAATTTATTTAGAAGTTTTCTCATACCTTGCCTACCCTACTCTTGAATGTTTTGTTTCCCTATACAATAGTAGGAGGGAATGAAACCCAACAGTTTAGGAGATTTGTGTTGGGGTTCCCTATGGATCTCCCCAACCTACTCCTTTGCTTCTGTCTCAGTGGGAACCATTTTAGCAGGAGCGATTATAGAGAAGATAGTTGTGGACGGATCCCCTAAAGCAGAGACTCCTGGGGGCAATTCTAACTCCCCTACGTGTAATCTCGTCCCGATATCTAGCTGGGACATATCTATCTCAATAGACTCAGGAATGTTATCAGGAGAGCATTCTACTTCAATTTCTGAGATGGTCTGTTCGATAAGACCTCCTTTTTTTACTCCCAGTGCTTGCCCTACCATTTTTAGCTGTACAGCCACTTTAATCTTCTTTTGAGCAGCGACGGAGAAAAAGCTCAGGTGGTAGAGAGTTCTTTTCCAAGGGTGAGCTTGGACTTCTCTTATGAGAGTTTTTCCGTTCCAGTCTATTTCGGGAATATTTAAGTCAATGAGAGTATTGTTGACGGAAGCTTTTTTGAGCAAATTTTGAGCTTCTTTCCCGTCTAAGGTGAGGGAAATAGACGCTGCACCGTCGTGTCCGTATAAAGTTGCCGGAATTAAACCCTGACGTCGCAGTGCTCTTGGTTTGCTATCTTCTTGTCTGGTTTGACACTTAACTGTTATTGTCATAGTTCTCTCTATTGTTACTTTTTACTTTGTACGAGGTATAGCAACCGCTGGTCATAACTGGTCACTGTCATGGTACGAGGTCACTGGGGTACCATTTGCGTCTAGCAAAGCACGCTTAGGTCCGTGGATGGGATCCTCTACGATAATGGTTTGGTGACGACTAGCACCAATAGATACAATAGCGATGGGTACTTCCATTAATTCTGCCAGTCTATGGAGGTAGTTTAAAGCTTGTTTGGGTAAATCTTCTAAAGAACGACAGTTTGCGGTGGACTGTTGCCAACCGGGGAGAGTTTGATAGATTGGTTTAGCTTGAGCAAATAGGTTTCCGTTGCTGGGGAAGTGATGACAGGTTTCTCCGTCCAGTTCGTAAGCAACACAGACCTTTATTTCTTCCAGTTCATCTAAAACGTCCAGTTTGGTAATAGCTAAGCAGTCCATACCGTTGATCCGCACCGCATAACGACCGATAACTGCGTCAAACCAACCGCAACGACGACGACGTCCTGTGGTGGTACCAAATTCAGCCCCCCGCTCTCCTAGCAATTTTCCTACTTCTTCTTCCAATTCTGTGGGAAATGGTCCTTCTCCTACTCTGGTAGTATAGGCTTTTGCTACTCCAATGACTCGGTCGATAATGGTTGGTCCTACCCCTGCTCCTACACAAGCTCCTCCCGCAATAGGGTTGGAGGAGGTAACATAGGGATAGGTACCGTGGTCTAGGTCTAGGAGAGTACCTTGAGCACCTTCAAAGAGGATGTTTTTCCGTTCCTGGACTGCGGTGGCAATTTTCAAGGAACTGTCCACCACGTGGGGACGGAGACGGTCTCCATAGATAAGATACTCTTCAATGACTGCTTCTGGTTCCAAGGGGGGCAAGTGATATAGTTTCTCTAAAATGACGTTTTTATAGTTAATGGTCCACTCTAGTTTTTTCCTTAAGTCTTCTTCATGGATAATATCAATCATGCGGATCCCGGTTCTTTCCGACTTATCCCCATAGGTGGGACCTATGCCCCTCCCAGTGGTGCCGATTTTGTGTTTCCCCCGTCTTTCTTCTGCTGCCTTATCAATTAAACGATGATAGGGCATAGTTACGTGAGCTGTTTGGGAAATAAATAGGTTCTGAAGGGAAACATTTAGTTCCTTTAAGCGGTCTATTTCTTCCAGGAGCACTTGGGGGTCGATTACGGTGCCGGAACCGATAATACACTCCGTCTCTGGTCCGAGTATTCCGGAGGGAATTAAGTGCAGTTTAAAAGTTCTGTCCCCTACTACCACCGTATGTCCCGCGTTTACTCCTCCTTGGGAGCGAACCACTACGTCTGCTGACCGACTGAGCAGGTCAGTTATTTTACCTTTTCCTTCGTCACCCCACTGGGCACCGATGACAATAACGTTAGCCAAGGGTTTAGATTTTGCTTGCTGTACACACAATCTATTATTATAATCTATGATGGACTCATCTGTCAAGGGGGAGTCTCGCCCAGGGGAAGGGTGGAAAGCACACCAAGACAGACGAAGGGATTTCTCCATGACGCCCCCGATAGGTATCATTGGACAGTACGTCTTGGAGCAAAGAGGGGAGATGAACTCCACAGCTCGGACAGTGTTCAGTTTGGTGGCAGTTGAGATAACGCATGACTTTTGAGGGAGTGAGAGGAGGAGAAGGTTTTGTCGGGCAAAAAACCTAGATTCAATAACTTAAGCTTTTGCTAGAGTTGGCGAACATTGCTTCTCTGAATTTATCATGGGAGTTGTGGATTTATGATAGTTAGATTAATTATACCGAACCGGAACATTTATTAGGAAGTAAGCAATGATTGAAGTTGAAAGCTTAAGCAAAGTCTACGGTTCCACCACGACAGTGGAGGGGTTCTTAGATTTTGTGGCGCAAATTAAAGGGATAGCAGCAGGCGATCGCCCAACCCAAATAACTGAAGCAATTAAACGGTGTCAGCTGACAGAAAAGCGACATATACCCATTCGCAAACTGTCTAAAGGCTATAAGCAAAGGGTAGGTATTGCTCAAGCTCTAGTTCACGATCCTCCTGTTATTATCTTAGATGAACCCACGGTGGGTTTAGATCCCCGTCAAATTATTGAGGTGCGCAATTTAATTAAAGGTCTCGCCGGAGACCACACTATTATTCTTTCTACTCACATTCTGCCAGAAGTGACTATGACTTGTGATCAGGTTACCATTATCAATGGGGGGAAAATCGCAGCTACTAATGTGTCTCCTAATCCCATGAGTGACGGGTATGAGGTGGAGGTTGAAGGGAATGCAAGTCAGATAATACCCCAATTAGAGGCAATTATGGGGGTAGAGGGGGTCGAAGTAAAAGGTTCGGGCGCTCGTGAAACGGCACCTTGTGCTCGCTCTTTTTTAAATATCACCTGGGCTGGAGCTACAGAACCGGGTCCAGAAATTGCTAAGGTAATTGTCAGTAATTCATTTAGATTAGCTGAAATGCGTCGCCGGAGTGCTACTCTAGAGGATGTTTTTTTAGCAGTCACCAGTGAGCAGTTACCAGTTACCAGTTAAGTATTTATTCCTATGATAATTATAAGTAATATCAGCGCTATTTTTCGCAAAGAATTGCAAAGCTATTTTATTTCCCCTTTAGCTTATATTGTGACAGCAGTTTTTTGGTTTTTGTTGGGTTCCTTATTTGTAGACATTCTCCAGCGAACTATTGAAAGCATTGCTACTTACGAAAGCTTAGGTGTGTCTTTACCTCCTATTGATGTCCCCTACGAGTTCATGGGGCAATTCTTCGCCGTGTTGGGGTTACTGGTATTGTATATCCTCCCCATTCTTTCCATGGGGCTATATGCGGAAGAAAGGAAGCGGGGAACCTTAGAACTATTAGCCACTTCACCCATTACAAATTGGATAGTAGCAACAGGGAAACTCCTGGGGGCGATCGCCTTCTTTTCCATCGCTATCTCACCTATGATTATCTATGAGGTAATCGTTTTCAGCGCTGCTACCCCCACGGCGGTACCTTTACAAGTACCTCTATTAGCTCATGTGGGTCTTCTTTTACTAGCAGGGGCAGTGCTCTCTTTAGGGATGTTTATTTCTTCCCTTACCGACAGTTCTATTTTGGCAGCTATTCTCACTTTTGCTCTCGTTCTCTTTCTCTGGCTCATAGATTTGTTGGCTGATAAGTTAAATGGTACCATAGGAGAGGTTTTGTCCCATCTTTCTTTGCTCAAACATTACAATAATCTCGTTCAAGGAATCCTGGATCCCAGTAGTTTAGTCTTGTTCGCCAGTTATATTCTCCTGGGACTATTTCTCACTGCTCAATCCATCGAAATCATCCGCTTCTCTAGTCGTTAATTGCATGTACATGCTTTGTTTATTTAGTTTTATAGTGGGTTAGAATATATCCAAGTTACTTATCTTGTCTCAATCGCCCTAATATTGGTATAATAGTTTAGTTTATTATTTGAGGAGGCTCCGTTATGGCTGATGAGAAGCAGATAGAAATATTAAAGCAGGGAGCACTAGCTTGGAATGAGTGGAGGAAAGCTTTGGGGGGTTGACACACAGTGACTGATTTGCTAACATAGATTAACAAACGCTTCCAAAACCAGTCATGCCCTATGTCCCAACTCGATTAGCATCCAACTCTCTTGGGCTGTGTGCCAACACACTCAGTGAAGTATGCCAAAGAAAACAAAATCAAATACATCAAAAACGAAGCAGGACAACGACTTTACGATGTCGAATCCTATGCAAGGAGAACTGGCTCAGGGAGAACTCTTCTCTATTGCCGGGTATCCAGCTCAAAGCAAAGACCAGACCTTGAGCGCCAAGCAGAATATCTCCTTGATAGATTCCCAGGAGCAGAAATCATCAAAGATATTGGCTCAGGACTCAACTACAAAAGAAAAGGACTTAAAGCCATATTGGAACGATGTCTGCGAGGCCATAAGCTCCAAGTTGTGGTTGCCCACAGAGATAGACTTTGCCGGTTCGGATTTGAGCTCATCCAATTTGTTATTGAACAAGCCGGTGGAGAAGTCGTGGTTCTCAACCATAAAAATAGCTACCCAGAAACAAAGCTCACAAAAGACTTGCTATCCATCATCCACTCTGCATGTTGCCGGATGCACGGAAAACGCAGTTATAGCAAAGTCTAAGAAAATTCGTATATATCCCACTCTTGAACAGAGGGCGTTATTAAAGCACTGGTTTGGAACCTCAAGGTACGTGTTCAACAAAACAGTGGAATACCTAAAACAACCGGGCACCAAAGCCCGGTGGATGAAAGTAGCTCCAATTATTAAGTCAGAACTACCTGAGTGGGCAGACCCTGTCCCTTGCCAGATTAAGCAAATTGCAGTTCGAGATGCTTGCTTTGCTGTTAGGGATGCCAAAAAGAAAACCATAAAAGGTGAGCATTCCTTCGTCAAATTTAGGTCTCGTAGAGATAGAGTTCAATCAGTCTTTATTCCATCTACAGCTATTAAGCCTAAAGGAGTTTATCACACAATACTAGGCGAACTAAGGTTATCCCAAGAATTGCCTGAGAAAATCAGAGATTCTCGTTTAATTCTGCACCGTGGGCAGTATTTTCTGTGCGTATCTACCGAAACATCGGTAGTAGCCACCGAGAACCAAAGTGGCAATATTTGTGCATTAGATCCGGGTGTCAGAACATTTTTGAGCTTTTATTCGCCTCGGTGTGCAGGGAAAATTGGAGACAAAGATTTTGGTCGGATTCACAGGCTTTGCTTTTATCTTGACCAATTAGTTTCTCGAATTTCTAAGGCAAAAGCTAGGCAAAAAAGAAGACTAAAGAAAGCTGCTGACAGGCTCAGGACCAAGATTTACAATTTAATCAACGAGATTCATCACCAAGCCGCCAATTGGTTGACTAAAAATTTCGGTATCATTCTGCTTCCCACTTTTGAAACCAGTCAAATGGCTTCTCGCTCAAACTCGCGCAAAGGCGCGAAGGCGCAAAGGGACGCAATTAAGTTAAACAGCGGGAAATCAACTGCTGGTTTCACTATCCGCGTTCATCCGCGTTCATCTGCGGTTAGAAAACTGCGTTCTAAAACAGTAAGAGCGATGCTCACTTGGGCCCACTATCGCTTTCAAGAGTTTCTACTTGACAAAGCCAAGGAACGCAATAAACAAGTCTTATTGGTGAATGAAGCCTACACCAGTAAGACTGTCAACTGGACTGGGGAAGTGGACGGGAATCTTGGCGGCAAGAAGAAAATCAAGTCCAAACTGACTAACACCTGGATGGACCGCGATATTAACGGAGCTCTGGGTATATTGCTCAGAGCATTGGTAGATACACCCTCTCTTGAGTCAATCAGGAGTGCATTTGTTAACTAGTGCGAGCATTTGTTAACGAAAAAGTATCGGCCAACTTGGAGGGTGCCAAGTTGGAATAGCATCAACTTTAAGCAGGTTTAGGGAGCAGTCTATCATTTTGAGAAGCTTTCTAACGCCTTTATTCCCTCAGGCACTCCTGGGGGTGATTAAATCATTTAGGTTTATTATAATATGAAAAAACACCTATTGTGGCTAGGATTAACTCTGTGGATTGCTGGGATAGTAGCCTGGCTCATAACTGGCAATTTATCTCCAGTCTCTTTAGCTCTAATCTTCTCCGGTATAGCTCTCATTATCTCCCGGTTTGCCGTTAAAGCTAAAGGTTTTTGGAGCAGACGTTCCACTCAAACAGGTACCAATGCCTTAATTGCTACTTTAGCAGTATTAGCCATTATGGCACTAATTAACTTTGTAGCCGTTCGTCATGGAATTCCCCTAGACTTAACGGAAAATAAGCTCTTTACCCTTTCTCCTCAGACGCAGGAAATAGTAGAGAATTTACAGTCACCTTTACAAATATGGGTATTTCAACGAGAACCTAATAAAAGCGCGCGCCAACTACTGGACAATTATAGTCGCTACAGCCCTAACTTCCAGTATCAGTTTGTAGATCCAGACGTGGATATTGGCAAAGCGCAAGCATTTGGTATTACCACAGAAGAAGCAGCTTATCTAGAATATGGTGAAAAGCGACAATTAGTGCAAACCCTGAATCGAGGGGAAAGCCTTTCTGAGATTCAACTCACCAACGCTATCCTCCAAATACAACAAGATGGCCCTCTGAACGTTTATTTCCTCCAAGGACATGGAGAAGTACCCCTAGAGGGAACCGAAAGGTCTCTCTCGGAAGCCGTAACCAGTTTAGAACAACAAGGTTACACCGTCGCTCCCTTGAACTTAGCCACTGTAGGACAAATACCAGAAAACACCAATGCAGTCATTGTTTCCGGTCCAGAACGCCCCTTATTCCCGGAAGAAGTAGAAGTATTGCAGCAGTACTTAGAAGGAGGTGGTGGGTTGCTATTAATGGTAGAGCCCAAGATTAACTCCGGTTTAGCACCATTGTTGTCAGAGTGGGGAGTAGAACTAGATGAAAGAATTGCCATTGACGAATCTGCTCTTGCCAGTCTTCCTCCTCGCAATCCTTTGGGGATCCTAGTTAACGCTTACGGAAATCATCCCATTACCCAAGACTTTGCCAACGGTTACTCCTTATATCCCCTTACTCGTCCATTGCAAATCCAAGAAATGGAGGGTATTGAAGCAGTAGAACTAATCCTCAGCAACGAATTTACTTGGGCAAAACAGAATTTAGAATCCCAGGAATTGCAGTTTAACCCAGAAGAAGATCTTCGTGGTCCTCTTTATTTCGGGATTGCCTTAGAGTCTGAACAAGGGAAAATGGTTGTATTTGGCAGTTCCAGCTTTGCTACTAACGGTTTGTTTTCTCAACCCCAACTCTTGAATGGAGATATGTTCCTCAATGCTATCAATTGGTTAGGGAGTAGCGATGGCCCTGTCCTTTCCATTCGTCCTCAAGAACAGCAAAACCGACGCATCAATCTCACTCCCATTCAAGGAGCAATCCTCTCCTGGTTAGCTTTACGTATTGTGCCTCTACTGGGTTTAATTACTGCTGCAATGGCTTGGTACCGACGTCGTTGATAATCGCGCAAAGGCGCAAAGACGCAAAGTAAGAGGAAGACAATTATGA
>JACONB010000065.1 GCA_014323965.1 Prochloron sp. SP5CPC1
TTTAATCCAAACAGTGGGTGGCGCCCCTGTAGTGATTAAACTCCTGGAGGGAACTCAAGGTATTGGGGTGGTATTGGCGGAAACCCATCAAGCAGCAAAACTCGCGCCAAGGCTAAGGGGCGCAAAGGGACGCAATTACACCCCGACTGCGGTATAGCACCGTCTCCTTCCCATCCTTCGCGTACTTTGCGTCTTTGCGTGACCAAGTCTGTGATTGAAGCTTTCCGGGGTTTAGATGCCAATATCTTGGTGCAGGAGTTTATTAAAGAAGCCCAGGGTACGGATATTCGCTGCTTTGTCATCGGTGATAGGGTTGTGGCATCTATGAAACGCCAGGGAACTCCCGGGGATTTTCGCTCCAACTTGCATCGAGGGGGCAAAGCCGAAAAAATTAAATTGACTCCAGAAGAACGCAGTACAGCAGTACGAGCCACGAAAGCCATGGGATTGCGCATTGCAGGAGTAGACTTGTTGCGTTCTCATCACGGTCCAGTGGTCATGGAAGTGAATTCTTCTCCAGGACTGGAAGGGATTGAGAAGACTACTGAGGTAGATGTAGCGGGGAAAATAATTCAGTTTTTGGAGAAAAATGCGCCATCGGGGAAAAATCGAGATCGCATTCAATATTAATTTAATAGCAGTCGCTGGAAGGGTGTAGGGTTTAGCTCCATAACACCCCTATATATCCTAACTAATGCGTCCCTAGCTATATCTTGGAATTGGGCCAAAATGCTGATGAGAGTTGAGCTATTTTGCGGAGAAGGAACTTATTTTAGAGCAATAAGCGATAATGAAGAATTAAGGATTGCTGCTATTCCCATTTAGAACAAGGTAAACTAGGTAAGTATTTAATTACTAATCTCATCGAAACTGAAAAGAGACCAGTCTCTGAAATGACGATGACGGCAATTATCAATCTGTTCAATCGCGAAATTGCCGAACTTGAACTGGAGAGGAAAAAGGCAGACAAAAAGTTAGAAGAGGAAGCAATCATATTGGAAGCCGAAGGAAGAAGATTAGCTGCGGAATTTGAGCAATTAGAAGCTGACAGGAGACAGTTGTAGGAAGCAAAACAAGCTGAAAAAGACAAGCAAAGAAAACGATTGATGTTTAAAAAATTGTGGAAGATAAATTTAATAACCAATTGAGAAAGCAAATCCAGGATAATTACTACTTACTTGATTCAAATGAATAAAATAACTATAAAAATTGCTGGATGACGAGGATTTGATTAGGGATAATTGGCAGAAAATAAGAAAAGTAGTTGCCGAGGAGATAAGAGTAGATATAGAAAATGTACTTTAGAGACTATTCCAGCTTATAGTTTTGATTATTGGGAAGTTAGCGAAAATCAATTTGTTGAGGCGATGGAAAGGGAATTTAACTTTAAAGTACCGGATAACTTTCGCGATAATTATTCCCAACTTAGTAGTATCCTTATATATACTGTACCAAAAATTTTTTGCATAATCTGCATAATTGCGCCCGCAAACGCCAAGAGATAAAGGAGTATAAAATGAAAGTAGCAACCTGGAACGTCAACTCCATTCGTACTAGAGAACAGATCGTAGTAAAGTGGTTAAAAAATAATCCCGTGGATGTTCTCTGCTTACAAGAGACAAAGGTAATCAATGAGAGCTTTCCCAGAAAAGCTTTTAAAGAATTGGGCTATCACCTGTATATCTCGGGACAGAAATCTTATAATGGGGTTGCCATCTTCAGTACCACCCCCATGACAGATGTTACCACGGGGTTTGGGGATGGGGAGAATTTCGACGTGCAAAAGCGGGTGATTACTGGTGTCATTAACCACACCAGAATTGTCAATCTCTACGTTCCCAACGGTAGCGTTGTGAAGAGTGAGAAATACGACTACAAACTGCGCTGGTTAAAAGCACTGCGGAAGTACCTCCAAGATCTGCTGGAAACTGGATCAGGGGAAATGTGTGTCTGCGGGGATTTTAATATTGCCCTTCATGATTTGGATATTTATAAACCGAGAGGGGAAAACCATATTATGTGTTCCCCCGCCGAACGTCAAGCCTTGCAGGAAGTGTTAGAGCTAGGTTTAGAGGATGCTTTCCGCAAATTTACCACTACTGGAGGACACTTTAGTTGGTGGGATTATCGCGCTGCTGGCTATGCTAGAAACCGAGGCTGGCGCATCGACCACCACTATCTTACAGGAAAGCTGTACGAAAAAGCCATTAATTGCTGGATTGACATCGAACCAAGAAAAGTTACCAAACCTAGCGATCATGCTCCAGTAATAGTAGAATTACAAATGTAGCGCCCAATGGGCACCTGCTCCTTTATTTCAACCAGTATTACGCATTCCCGCAGCAATACCGTTAATGGTTAATAAAGCTCCCCGGAGCAATTCTTCCTTACTATAACGGAAGTAAACGATCTCTGATTTTGCCCGCTCCCTGTATTCCCGCAAGCGTTTGAGCAGAGAAACTTGCAAAAATCCCAAGGGTACGATGGTACCATTACGCAGTTGCACCGATTGCTGTAATTCCGGATCGCCATCCAAAAGGTGTTTTTGCCCGTTAATTTTCAGCACTATCTCTCTCGTCGTGACGTATTCCTGGACAATGCGAGTGAACAGCTTTTCAAAACGTTCTCTGTCTTCTGGTTTCGACAGTTCTTGTACGTAGTGATGAGCCATTTGTAAATCAACCTTGGATAGAGTCATCTCCACCTTAGATATAACCATTTTAAAGAATGGCCATTTCTGATAGAAAGATTGTAGAAGTTGCAGATGTTCCTCAGGTTCTTGCAAGAGAAACTCTTGCAGAGCAGAGCCAACTCCATACCAGGATGGTAATAAAAAGCGGCTTTGGGTCCAGCTAAATACCCAAGGAATTGCCCGCAGACTGCTTAAATCTTTTTTGCCGCTCTTGCGTCTTGCAGGACGAGAGCTAATTTGTAACTGACTGATTTCTTCAATGGGGGTGACGTGGTAGAAGAAATCGAGAAAGTCAGGCTCTTCGTAAATCAGAGCCCGATAAGCAGTCCGGGATCCCTCGGCCAATTCTTCCATAATTTCGTTCCAAGGCTGGATATCATCAAAACTACTCCCGAGTAAACTAGCGCGGACTACTGCCGTTGCCAATGTTTCCAAATGATACAGGGCTAGTTCCGGTAGAAAGTATTTAGAAGCCAGCACTTCCCCTTGTTCAGTAATCTTAATCCGTCCATCAATGGTGGCGGTTGGTTGGGCTAAGATAGCCTCATAAGTTTTTCCGCCGCCCCTGCCCACTGATCCCCCTCTACCGTGGAAGATCCGCAAGACAACTCCATGGTCTTGAGCTACCCTCTGCAAAGCTTTCTGGGCTTTATGAATTTCCCAATTACTGCTCAAGAAACCGGAATCTTTGTTACTGTCTGAGTAACCCAGCATCACTTCCTGTAAATTGGCTGGTTGGACGCGGGCAGGTTCTTCCTTATCTCCGGAGCAATTTTGATGCTGTATTCTCGATGGCGCTAAACAGGCGCGATAAAGAGGCCGTTCAAATAGAACACGCATTACTGCTGGGGAGCGTTTGAGGTCGTCTACTGTTTCAAATAGGGGAACAATTCTGATGGTAGTAACGCTGGTGACGGGGTCGTAAAGTCCCGCTTCTTGAGCTAGGAGCAGCACTTCCAGCACGTCGCTCACATCATTGGTCATGCTGATAATGTAAGTCTGGCAGATTTCAGTGCCGAACTCTTGTTGCAACTGTCGCAATACTCGCAGAGTTTCAATCGTCTCGCAGGTTTTGGCGGAAAAAGGCATTTCTGCTGGAATCAAGGGGCGGCGAGTTTGTAGTTCTTCTACCAACCATTTAGTTCGCTCTACTTCCGATAGATCCTTGTAGGGTTTCTGTCCAATTCCTAGATAGGCAGTAATTTCTGCGATCGCATCTGAGTGGACGGAGGATTCTTGGCGAAAATCTAACTGAGTGAGGGTAAAGCCAAAGATTTCTACTTGACAAATTAAGTTATCTAGTTCGGTACAGCTCAAACCAGTTTTATCTAGACTGCTCTGAATAAGTCTTAACTCTGCTAAAAACTCACCGGACCTGGGGTATATATTCTCATCATTGGTTCGGCTATCAAGGCGTTCCCCATAGCGACGAGACAGCCTTTTATTTCGCTCTCTGGTATTTTCCAGCCGTTTCTGGATGTAAGCCAGTTTCATTCGATAGGGTTCTTGGCGATAGCGAATTGCCAGCTTTTTGTCAACCTCCGGCATTTCCATGCGATCTTGCTCCAAAGAGCCGACCAAATCATCTAAAACGAAAGCAGGACTCCAATGGCTTGATAAGCTCAATAAAATAGTTAACTGCTGGATGGATTGGATGTATTTTTCCAGAACCACATCTCTTTGATAGCAAGCAGTTTCCCAAGTGACTTCCGGTGTTACCGAGGGATTGCCATCCCGATCGGATCCTACCCAGGAACCGAAGTAGCAAAAATTATTCCGAGGAGGACGAAGTTTGGGAAAAGTTGCCTTCAGTGCGACCTTTAGGCGCCTAGATAGTTGGGGAGTTGCGTCGAAGAGCACATCAGTGAAGTAATGGAGAGCGTAGTCCACTTCATCCAAAACTGTGGGTTTAAATTGGTGCAACTCGTCGGTGCGCCACCAAAGGTGAATCTCTTGGGTTAGCTCTTCCTTGACTGCTTCTGTTTCTGGGGAGCAAGTCGGTCCCATGGCTTGACTAGTAACTTCTGCGCGATCCAGCTTTTCGAGAATGTGCGCAATTCGTCTTTGTTTCTTGCGAATTGTTTTGCGCATGATTTCTGTGGGGTGAGCCGTAAATACCAAGCGTATATCTAGGTGATCCAGCAAACGCTGAATTTTCCCAGGGGGCATATTCAGATCAGACAGATGGGGAAAAAGCCAGTGAAAGGTTCCGGCTGTTTTTACGGATGTATCGCTTTCTTCACAAAGCTTCTCTAAGATAGATACTTTTTGGTGTAAGCGCAGTACTAGCTCTTGCGCTTTTTGGTCGTAGTGTTGTTCGACGCTATTGATAAGCTGGAAATAAAGAGCAAAGGCGCGGGAAGTGCGAATCGCCTCATTTAGGTCTAGCTTTTCAATTAGTTTGACCCAGGTTGATTCTGGTAGTTCTGTTTGTCCTTCTGGGGAACAGATCGAGCGCAGTTTTTTTAGTAAATCTACTAATTTTTGGCCACATTCATCCTGAATAACTGACTCCCACAAATCTTCTACTAATTGCAGTCGATGACGCAATACTAAGTTCTGGGCAATGTTCGATTGTGGCTCGTATCCTCTAACTAAATTCATAATAATATTTAGTAGATAAGTTTATGTTATGAAGAGCAGCGTATTTACAGAATTCAAAAACAATTGCGAAGCTTTGCTACCGCAACCGCGAAGCGTCCCGCCCTTGGCGTCCAATTGCTGAAACTATTACATATCAAGGCAAATCGGCTTTCCCGGACCCCTCACCCTGTATCCCGTACCCGCGCTCCGCGCTATAGTATCATCTTCTGCCAGTCGGGACTGGGAAGTACTGGCAAGCGATCGCCCCGAAATATTTCTTCTGCGCTATGACCCACTTTAATTAAAGTGTGAGTTAAAGATTCTAAGGCGATGAAGCTAAAAAGAAAGGGACTGGTAGCAATACTTAAGCAAATTTGTGTATTAATGGGGCAGTTATTTAACTCGTTATTCATTGCATAACTATTTTAGCTGCTAATTGATTAATCGAACATCAAAACTCAATAATCAGCCTTTAGCTTTAACCCGTCGAATCGGGACATTTGCCATCAAGCAACTGATCCGTTCGTTACTCTCAAGAGAAAACTCCATCTCTTCCGGGTCTATTTCCACGTACCGAGCTACCACCTCAAGAATTTCAGCCCGCATTAACTCTATCATTTGTGGATTCAGACCAGCGCGATCGTGAGCTAGGATCAGTTTGAGCCGGCGTTTCGCTTCCGATCTACTATTAACTGGGGATACCCAGGGAAAAAGTTTTTCTAACATTTCGAAAATCTACCCAAATTTGACCTTATTTATCTGGCATTGCTCAATTATCGACGGACGTATGATGTTAACCTTGAAACAGGCGACGGATGCGATTTATCAGGTTGTCTTGAGCTGCCATCAAGTCGAGAAGGGGAACTTTTTCTCCTTCCAATCTTCTGGCAATATTGTCAAAAGCGATCGCAGGAATAGAGTCTGGAAGTCCGCAAACGACAGGTTCCCCTCGGTTGGAGGCGACAATCATTCGTTTGTCGTCCGGAACGATTCCCACTAGGGGAATCGAGAGAACATCGAGAACGTCATCAACACCCATCATCTCGTTCATTTGCACCATGTCTGGCTTGATCCGATTGACAATCAAGCGGATTTTCTCGATCCCGTTGGCTTCCAACAAACCAATAACTCTGTCTGCGTCCCGAACGGAAGCTACTTCTGGCGTGCTGACAATCAAAGCTTCCTTTGCAGGGGTGATGGCGTTGCGAAAGCCCATTTCAATTCCCGCTGGACTGTCAATCAGAATGTATTCGTAGTCTAGTGCTATTTTGCCAACAATTTCTTTCATCTGAGTGGGGTCGATGGCCTCTTTGTTGCGGTGTTGTGCTGCCGGCAACAATACTAGGTGATGTTGGCGTTTATCCTTCACCAATGCTTGTTCTAAGCGACATTCACCTGCCATTACTTCGATGGCGGTGTAGACGACTCGACTTTCTAGCCCCATGAGTAGGTCTAAATTTCTGAGACCAAAATCCGCATCCACTAAGGCTACTTTCCGTCCTAATCTAGCTAGAGAGTAGCCTAAATTGGCGGTAATGGTAGTTTTCCCCACTCCTCCTTTACCGGAGGTAACAACAATAATCCGACTCATCTTTATAACGTCACGCTCCTATTTTTGTCGCGCAGAGGCGCTCCGGCGCAGAGGATATAGTCCAAGGTCTTAACCCTATAACGTTGTAATATCTTCACCAATCCGTCCTCCGTTTACTCTGCTGTCTCTGTGAGCTATTTGTCCAAGCGCCAAGGACCTGGTCGAAAGAATGGGTCCTGATAAAGTCGATAGCTTTAGCCAGACGGATTCCTTCTGCTGCAATATAAGCTACTTCCGGCTCGAACCGCTCTGGATTCCTCGCAGGGGCTCTCGCAAGAGTATCTGCTATTCTCAATTGGGTGGGTTCCATCTTCAGCGCCACGATGCGACGAGAACGATTACCCAGAGCACCTGCATGAGCTATTCCCCGCAGACGGCCCCATACTAAAATATCCCCGGCGGCGATCGCAGTGGACCCTGGATTCAAATCTCCCCAAATGACAATTGTACTCTCGTGTCGCACTTCGATCCCAGACCGCAGGGTAGTTTGCAGATAGAGGGGTTCCTTCAGTTCTGTAGGGGCGCACCCGCCATCGATGATGCCGGGTGCGCCGATGGCGCTAAGGTTGATGTCCAGCTCCTGTTCCTGTTTAACAGAATAACCCACCTCCCAGGCAGCGATCGCCGTTTGACGTATGCTTGTCCTTACTAGCTCTAACTTGAGCGCGAATTCTCCTAAGGTATCACGTAACGTTTGTAATTGTTTTTCATCTAGGACACTTTTGGGAGCTATCAGTTCCACTCTTGTTCCTTCCCTGCGTAACGCCGTCGGGGTGTTTTTCTTTTGAGTTACCCCAGAAAGGCGACATTTTAGCTCCTGTAAAATCGACCACCAATCAGCTCTCCCTCTGCCGCAGTCTGGGGGATCGGCTAAGATTAACAATAACTTTTCCCCCTCAAGTTTCAAATGTACTTGGGAGTATTTATTTACCAGGGAAAGGTATTTAGTCACAGCGCCATCGGCTGGAGTCTTCTGCCCCCTACAGGGTGGTGGGTCATAGGTTTTTGGTTGGTTATGGGTCATAGGTTGGTTATAAGCACCGCTTCTTTTACTCGTGTTTTACCATTAAAAGATGCCTCGTTTGGGGTTAAATTGGTAAAACACGAACTCCGGAATCCCCCTAAGATAAATACACTGGCAGAGTGAGCCCTAAACCATATCCCTCCTTAGCTTCATCTCTTGAGAGTCGAAAATGACCTTCAAAAATCCGTTCTCGTTCCTCTTCGGGAATACCTGGACCGCTATCGCAAATGCTAACCTGTAATTTTTGGGTAGTGCGGTGGAGAATAGAAAATTTGATGCTACCTCCAGAGGGTGTATATTTAATGGCATTCTCTAAGAGATTGACTATCACTTGACGCAATAATTCTTCATCGCCATACACCCGAGGTAAATCCTGCGGAATATCTTGGGAGAGGATTTGGTTGTGAGTTTCCAACCGATTCTGAAACTGACTCAAAACTTCCAGGCATATGTACTGCAAGTACAACTGGCGCGGTTGCAGTTCTAGTTTAGCGCTCATGCTCTTGGATGCTTGCAAGATATCGCTAATCATCCGGTTCATAATCTGAAACTGGCTTTTTGCATGCTTGTAGAGCTGCTCTTTGATCTGTCCAGGAGGCGTCTGTAAAGGTTGAGTATGAGATCCTTGGTTTGCTGACCAGTGGCGCTGTGAGCAAGCGGAAGCTCCCTCCTTGCCCCCCAAGTCATCCCTCCCCCTGTTAGGGCCATTAATCAATGCCGGGGGCGGCAAAGTGTCCACCAACAATTCCAGCGTTTCAACGGCGATGGAAGCAGCAGTGAGAGGACTGCGTAAATCGTGAGCTAGCATTGCCAGTACCCGGTCTTTGAATTGTAATTGTTCTAATAGTTCTTCTTTTTCTTTTTTGAGACGGAATATCTCATCGGAAAGCTGGATCTGTTCTGCACAATGGCCAACGGTCGGCATCGCGTCAGACATTGTATTTTGCGTATGCCGTCCTACCTCTGTAAGTAAGGTCTCTCGTTGGGTAGGGGCACGGCAAGGCGGTGCCCCTACAATTTGCCATCGGGGCCACCACTTTTCCAACTGAGCAATCAGATCGCTCCCAGCCAATATCTGCTTGGGTGTGGGCGATATTTTTACCAAAGCTGGAGTAGCTACCAGCCGTAAATGCTCGACTAAATGAGGCTGCTGGCCCAACTCAATTACTTGCAGTTGGAAGGAATAATCTGCCTTTAAGCTTTGGAGATAGTTTTGGATCTGCTGGATATTCTTATGAGTTCTGGGACGGGAGTCGATAAACAGCAGAAACTGAAACGACTCTTGCTCAGACTTAGTGTCAAGACTTACATCTATCTGCCTACTGTAGGATTTTAGCACTCTCTGTCCAACACCAATACACAATCAACTGTCTTGGTGCGCTTTCCACGGGCGCCATCGATGATGCCGTCTGTGGGTCGCACCGCTTTGTAGGGGCACCGCCTTGCCGTGCCCGTCCAGGTCGGTAACTGATAATCTTTGTTTTCTTTAATCTTAATGTCTATTTTAGAATTTGGGCAATACAGAACGCTATTTGAGAGAGATTTGGATCCCCTGTGGGGGTCGAGCTGCGGTAGGCATTCATATTCTTGTTGACACTCCCACGACTTCGCTCCGCTCGCATTCGTGGGATTCTTTGTGGCTCTATAAAATCTATCGAACACCGTAGACTAGCTCTACAGCTAGGGTCGCGCTATAATATTCACCCAAGAATCTGTGATAGGGTGATAGGGTGATAGGGTGATAGGGTGATAGGGGCAGTGTACGAGAACCTCTCCCCAGCGAGCCATCTCCCCATCTACCCAGCTTCCTATACCTCGGAACCATCATGGCCCTTGGCTACCTTGCCCTCCTCCTTCACGCTCATTTACCTTTCGTTCGACATCCAGACAGGGAATATGTATTGGAAGAAGAGTGGCTGTTTGAAGCAATTACGGAGACTTACATACCCCTGTTGCAGGTTTTTGAAGGGTTAAGGCGGGATGAGATTGACTTCAAAATCACCATGAGTTTGACACCGCCCCTGGTGTCTATGTTGCGAGATCCGCTGCTTGTGAAGCGCTATGACGGACATTTAGCGAAATTAGAGGAATTAGCTAACAAGGAAATTATATTCAATAAAAGTCACATTCGTTATTTAGCTAAATATTATGCTAACAAATTGTATTTAATTCGCAAGACCTGGGAAAGTTATAATCGAGATTTAGTTTGGGGTTTTAAACAATTTATTTATAGCAATAATCTAGACATAATTACTAGTTGCGCCACCCACGGCTATCTGCCCCTCATGAAAATGTATCCAGAGGCAGTGTGGGCGCAAATTCAAGTGGCGATCGCTCATTACGAGAACAACTTCGGTTGTTCTCCAAAGGGAATTTGGTTACCAGAATGTGCCTATTATGAAGGTTTAGAGCATCTGCTAGCAGATGCTGGCTTGCGCTATTTTCTCACCGATGGACACGGCATTTTTTATGCTCGTCCTCGCCCTCGCTTTGGTAACTATGCGCCGATTTTTACCGAAACTGGGGTGGCTGCTTTTGGTCGAGATCATGAATCTTCCCAGCAAGTATGGTCTTCCGAGGTTGGATATCCCGGTTCGCCGGAATATCGAGAATTTTATAAAGATTTGGGCTGGGAAGCAGACTACGACTACATTAAGCCATATATTATGCCCAACGGCCAACGGAAAAATACCGGCATTAAGTACCACAAGATTACTAGTCGGACAGCTAGCTTGGCAGAAAAAGAGTTTTACGATCCCATATGTGCGAGAGAAAAGGCAGCAGAACACGCAGGTAATTTCACAGACAACCGAGGGCGACAAATCAAATACCTAGCACAAGTTATGGACCGTCCGCCAATTGTGGTTTCCCCTTATGATGCAGAATTGTTCGGTCATTGGTGGTATGAGGGACCGTGGTTTCTCGATTTCTTGTTCCGCAAGTCTTGGTACGACCAGAATATTTATGAGATGATTCACTTAGCGGATTATTTACGCTGCTATCCCACCCAACAGGTATGTCTTCCTTCTCAGTCTAGCTGGGGCTACAAAGGTTTTCACGACTATTGGTTGAATGAGACAAATGCTTGGATTTATCCCCATTTGCACAAGGCAACAGAACGCATGATTCAACTCGCGAACCGGGAACCTTCCTCATTGTTGGAGCTGAGAGGATTGAATCAAGCGGCACGGGAGTTGTTGCTGGCACAATCTTCTGACTGGGCTTTTATCATGCGTACTGGTACGATGGTTACTTATGCGATTTCTAGGACGCGGTCTCATTTGTTGCGCTTTAATAAGCTCTATGAGGATATTAATAAGTCGCGGATTGATTCTGGTTGGTTGGATAAAGTGGAACAGATTGATAATATTTTTCCTTCTATAGATTATCGGGTTTATCGCGGCTGCGAGGAACCCACCCCCCAATAAATGCCTAGCGCAGCTTACAACTGTTCCACCATCGGCATTTCTGCGCTCCTTTGGCACGCTTCGTATAAAAATTGTGTATAAAAATTTTGTAAACGTAGCAACTGACAAAAATATACTGGCCAGCGCAAGCCAGAGAGCTAATATATAGGGGATAAGCTAACAGGGCAAGCGTGGCGAACCGTAGAAAAAATACTTTTTACAAATTCTGGGACACGTCGGAGCCAATCTGAAGTCTTAAACTAAAATTTATCCTATAGCCTGCTTGCTCTCAGCCCCCAGGAATAAAAGATTCCCGCTCTCGGTTATTGATATCCAGTTTGAGTCAAACAATGTTTTAAGAATAGAGAGGGGCGCAAGGTGCCCACATCAATACCAGCGCGATGGGCAACTAAAACACCCAACGCCTCTAGATATGAGTTTACTTTAATTGCTTTGATGCCCAGGGGTTCGGGGGGAACAAGGATTTGGGTTTGATTCTCAAAGACGGCGATAATGCTTGCTCTCTTGTTGCTGAAGCTCAGAATAGCACTCCCCCCACAAGCGTTGGCGGGAACCACTACTGCATCTACTCCTTCGGCCCAGATATCTTCTGGTGCTGGGGTATAGTTTGGCGTGGGTAGGATAAACTGAGGAGCGTTACTAAGTCCGACGAGAATGCAGGGCAAGAAGGTATAGCCTAGTTCTTCAGCGGCGGCGCGAGGAGATAGTTCTGGATCTAGGGGTAAGGGCATTAGGGCCGGTGCATGGGCGCAGGGAATGTGAAAGGTCCGAACAATGAGGTGAGAAATAACTGCTTCGGCTCCGGCTAACTGGTCTACTCCCTCTCCGTGACGATAGTCTTGCAGGGCGAGGCTGTTTTCTTCGTCGGGAAAGCGAGCTACCACTGCGATCGCTTCGGCTCCCCCTTGTCTTATGATTACTTCAGCCGCCCGCAACAAACTGCCGGGGTTGCCAATGGTTCCCCAACTCGCCTCGGTGTGACCGTCGCACAATTGAACTCCTAAGTCTGCGTCAGTAATGATATAATCGGTGAGATAGATACCTAAAGTAGCTCTTACTGCATCTGCTGCTTGAAGGTGGCGCAGCCGCAAATCTTCTTCTATACCCCGATCTAGAATCAAACCAACTCGGTTTTTTCTCACGGGTTTTAATCCCCACTCTCCCCTTGCGAATTTGTCCAAACCGTATCCTTCCACGTAGAAAGTGTTAGAGTTGGGCCAGTAGAGTTGGGCGCCATTGAGAACATTTGGGTGGGTAATTAGGCGATCGCAGGTTTCTGCCATCGCTCTTGCTACTGGTAAAGCATCTCCTGCATAGCCGCCAATAGATGCTCCCACCCCGGTGGGGACGATGAGAACGACGGTATAAGGACTTTGGGACGCCCAAGGGCAGTTGTTTCGCATTCACAATTGTCCAAATTGCCTTTGGTATACTATGTCTTCTTTTTCTGATTCTATTTTTAGATCAGAACGGGGATAGGCAACACAGAGCAACACGTATCCTTCTTCTTGCAGCTCGGGGGATACTCCCATTCCATCGCTTTGATCCACAGTACCTTGGATAATTTTTGCCGCGCAGGTGGTACAAACACCAGAATGGCAAGAACTGGGCAGGTCTATTCCTTCATCTTGAGCAGCTTGCAGGATGGTTTGCTCGGAAGGAACTGTGATTGTGTGAGTTTTACCTTGGTGATTTATTTCAACTAAGTATGTTTTTAGCATAAAAACTTTATAAATGTAGCTTTAACTTAATTTAAAGTTCAAACATAATAAATATAGCAAATTATCAATATTATTAAAGTTTTGCTTGGGAGTATGTCGTTAGATCATGACAACAGACCCCTTAGTTCAATTTTCCTCCAAATAATCCCGGAGTCGGTTCCGATATTTGGGTTGCCGCAGCTTTTGCAGTGCTTTAATTTCAACTTGTCTAACTCTTTCCCGAGATAGTTTTAAAGTGCTAGCGATTTCTGAGAGGGAGTAAGACTTGCCATCTATTAAACCATAGCGCATTTGGATCACCTCCCGTTCCCGGCTAGTTAGATCCGCCATGAGGTGTTTTAACTCTCTTTTTAACCCTTCCTGAATTAGCACTTCTTCAGGAGTTGCTTTATCTGTTACCAGCAGGTCTCCCAGTGACCTATCTTTATCTTTGCCGACTTTGATTTCTAAGGAAACGGAACGAGGAACTCGCTGCAGTGCTTCTCGGACTTGACCGGGAGTCAGATCCAATTTGCGGGCAATTTCTGAAAGGGACGCAGATCGACCCTTTTCCTGGGAAATTTGGCGCGTTGCTCTTTTGATTTTGTTGAGTTTTTCCGTGATGTGAACTGGAATGCGAATGTTACGACTTTGAGTTGCGATCGCTCTGGTAATTCCTTGACGAATCCACCAATAGGAATAGGTGCTGAAGCGAAAGCCTTGAGTAGGGTCGAATTTATCCACTGCCCGTTCTAATCCCAGAGTCCCTTCCTGAATCAGATCCAGCAGTTCCAAACCACGATTTTGATATTTTTTCGCCACAGACACTACCAGACGCAAATTCGCCTTAATCATGTGGTTTTTCGCCCGGATCCCTGCTTTTTGGATTTGCTCTAATTCCTTCACATCACACCCTGCTATTTCAGCCCAGCGACGTTTTCCTTTGGCTCTAATCTCCTTCAACTGGGATACTTCCATCTGAGCCGCAGCAGCCCACTGTTTTAGAAAAGGACGGTACTCAGAGGATAACAGGTACTCCCGACAGGGACCGCTACGCTGCCCGTGGATTTCCAACAAGCGGACAAAATCCCTTATTATGCCATCACCTTCACTTGCAGCAGTGGCTATAAGTTTCCGTAAACGTGCGTAGGACTGAACTTTCTGCGCCTCGGCAACTTCTTCATCTCTGCGAAGCAAAGGAACTCGACCGATATCGCGAAGGTACAATCTTACCAGATCGGTGGTATTACGATTGTAAGTTTGTGCAGCAGCAACTGCTTCTGCTGCTTCAATTTCCAGGGTCTTATAGAAATCGTCTCCCAAACTTGGGAGGGTATTTGGGTAAAGTTCTAATTTGGCAGTAGATGAGGTATTATTTTGTTCTCTAGAGGCAATAGTTCCCATGGCGATTATTCAAGGCTTGCTTTATAGGTAGGATGTTTTCTTATCCCTATGTTAGTCTTAGTTTGCCCAAGCTGGCAGTTAAAGAGAAGATTGCCTGGGTTTGCTTCTTGGATAATGCCCCATTATTGCTCTGACTTGTTCGGCATGGTAAGAACTGCGGGTGAGAGGAGAGGAGACTATTTGCAGGAAACCGAGAGATTGGCCGTCCTCTCCCCAAGTGTCGAACTGAAGAGGGGGAATGAATTCTTTCACCGGATAATGTTTTTGAGAGGGTTGGAGATATTGACCGATGGTTAAAATATCGCAATCTACTTGACGCAAATCTCTCATCACCTCTCTCACTTCCTCATGGGTTTCTCCTAATCCTACCATAATGCCTGATTTCGTGTAAATCCAAGGCGCTAATGCGCGAGTGCGTTGCAGCAGTTGGAGCGATCGCCCATAATTGCCTTGGGGACGCACCCTGGGATACAACCTGGGGACTGTTTCTGTATTGTGGTTCAAAACCTCGGGTTCTGCTTGGATAATTAGCTCTAATGCTTGCCAATTGCCGCACAAATCGGGAATGAGTACTTCAATAGTTGTCTTGGGAGTGAGGAGGCGGATTTCTTGGATACAGCGTTGAAATTGAGATGCTCCCCCGTCGGGTAAATCGTCCCGATTCACGGAAGTAATTACTACGTGATTTAATTGCAGACGGCTGACTGCTTTTGCTAAACGCTGGGGTTCGGTGGGATCCAGAGGTTGGGGTTTTTTCTCAAAGTCAATATCGCAATAAGGACAAGCGCGGGTACAAGCTGGACCCATAATTAGAAATGTGGCGGTTCCAGCATGGAAGCATTCGCCGATATTGGGGCAAG
>JACONB010000066.1 GCA_014323965.1 Prochloron sp. SP5CPC1
AATTTGAGCTAATTCCAAAGTGCTGCATTGCTCCAGAGTTGTTTTAATCATGATTTATAGTGAGATGGGGGTAGTGGTGGTATGATAATTATACTAGACTAGTAAAAGTATTGTTCTATAAGGTAAATCTGCTTCCTACCCGCGCAATCGCACTATATAAGATGACTCAAGATACTGACAAACTAGATGATAGCAGCCAAGAAGATGAAGATTTAGAAAGCGCTCTGGCAAAAGTCGAAGGGTTTCTTCTCTCTCTCAAACAAAGAATAGCGCAAGTGGAGCAAGACCAAGGTCGTCGGCAGGAATTAAAACAACGGCAGCAGGAACTAAAGCAGCAGCAAAGAGATAATAAGAGAAAAGAGCCAATTAAAACCGAATTGCGCCATATCCAACAGGAGTTGGAGGCCATCGAACTGAACCTAGAAAGTCGTCTCGTCAGCTGGAGTAGCTTCAAAGAACCATTTTGGCAAATAGTCAGGTTTGGTGGACTGGGAGTAGTGATCGGTTGGCTACTTAAGTCCTGCGCAGGGTGAATCAGTTACCAGCTCCTTACGAACGAAAACGCCCGGAGATGGCGACATTTGGAGTAGTGGTTGTTAAATAAAAATTGTCCATGATATATCATGATTCAAGCTTACTATGCTTACCCATAGCAAAAATAGTAGAACAGTTGTTTCAAGATAACTCACTCTACCAACAAAGATTAGCCAGTGACCAGTGACTAGTGAAGACAGACAGACAATGGTACATAGTAGGGAATATAAGAATAAAAAAAGGAACGATGGAACAATGGAAACTCGACGCATTGCTGATATTTTACGACAAGGTCAAGCAGAAGAATCGGTGACGATTCGGGGTTGGATACGGACTACGCGGGAATTGAAGGGATTCGCTTTTATGGAAGTGAACGACGGCTCCTTTTTAGCCAACCTGCAAGTAGTCCTAGACCGGTCGGTACCGGATTATGATAAACTGCTCAAACAGCTGAGTACAGGGACTTCTGTGGCTGTGAAGGGGGTGTTGGTGCCTTCCCAGGGACGGGGACAGAGGCTGGAACTGAAAGCAACCTCGGTAGTTATCTATGGGGAGTCAGATCCAGAAACCTATCCCTTACAAAAGAAAAGGCACTCCTTTGAGTTTCTCCGTACTATCGCTCATTTACGTTCTCGTACCAATACCCTGGGGGCTGTTTTCCGAGTCCGAAATGCTAGTGCAGCAGCGATTCATCAGTTTTTCCAAGAACGAAGTTTCTTGTGGATTCACAGCCCGATTATTACTGCTAATGACTGCGAAGGAGCAGGGGAACTATTTCGCGTCACTAACCTCAATTTAGAAGGTATTCCGAAAACAGATAAGGACTCAGTAGATTATAGTCAAGATTTCTTTGGAAGTCCAGCTTATTTAACCGTCAGTGGACAACTGCAAGCGGAAGTAATGGCTATGTCTTTTGAGAATGTCTATACTTTTGGCCCCACTTTTCGCGCTGAAAACTCCAATACTTCCCGTCATTTGGCAGAATTTTGGATGGTGGAACCGGAGATGGCTTTTTGCGATTTAGAAGGGGATCAAGACTTGGCAGAGGAGTTTCTGAAATACATTTTCCAATATGTCCTGGAAAAGTGTCCCGAAGATATGGAGTTTTTTAACCAGCGCATTGATAAGTCGGTGCTAAAGACAGCAGATAATATTATCAAGAACGAATTTGAGCGCATTAGTTATAGTGAGGCGATCGCCTTATTAACAAAAGCCAACCGCCAGTTCGAGTATCCAGTAGAATGGGGCTTAGATTTACAGTCAGAACATGAGCGTTATTTAGCCGAAGAACTGTTTAAAAAGCCAGTAATTGTCAGGGATTATCCTGTGGGTATCAAAGCTTTTTATATGCGGTTAAACTCAGACAACAAGACAGTAGCAGCTATGGACGTATTAGTGCCTAAAATTGGTGAAATAATTGGAGGTTCCCAGCGAGAAGAAAGGTTAGAAGTCTTGCAAAATCGCCTGGAACAAAAAGGGATAGCAGAAGAAGATTTGTGGTGGTATTTAGATTTGCGTCGCTACGGAACAGTTCCCCATGCTGGTTTTGGTTTGGGCTTTGAACGTATGGTACAATTTATGACCGGCATGGCCAATATTCGCGACGTAATCCCCTTCCCCCGCACTCCTTTAAGTGCCCAATTTTAGATATTCCCTATTTCCTTGATAAAACCTGAGTTTTAGTCTACACTAAAAATAATTCCCCTAGACAAACTAGGGGAAATAATTAATAAATCAATAAGGAGCATTATACCATGACTGTAGACGAATTGGGTGCGGAGGTTAATCATCAAATCGAAAAGCTGAATGAAAATGTTAATCATAAAAGCGACAAGCTGAGTGAAGAGGTTAATGACTTGAGGGTGTCGGTATTTTTTCCGAACTTACCAGGTAATGTATAGCCCAGTAGGAAGGATTAGGGTATTGTACTCCTAATCTTATCATCCTCCCCTATCCGCGTTAATCTGCGGTTAAATATCATAACCGAACAAATTGGGGTCTACCTCATCTAACTGCAAATCACTCAAACCGTATTCATGCCAACGTCGAGTTACCATAGCAGCAACATCGGGATCAGACTGCAAAGGTTTCCCCCATTCATGGTCAGTTTCCGGTGCAATCTTCGTCGTTGCATCAATTCCCATTCTTCCTCCTAAACCAATCTTCTCACTGGCAAAATCTAAGGTATCAAAAGGAGTTTCCGGAAGAATAAAAACATCTCTAACAGGGTCTACTTTAGAACAAATTGCCCACACAACTTTCCGGGGGTTGCGCACATTAATCTCTTTATCTACCACTACCACAAATTTGGTATAGGTAAACTGAGGTAAAGCACTCCAAAAAGCTAAGGCTGCCCTTCTGGCTTGCCCAGGATAGGCTTTATCTATAGATATAATAGCTGCTTTGTAACTGAGGGCTTCCATAGGTAAAAAGAAGTCCACAATTTCTGTAACTTGTTGCCGTAATATGGGGGTATAAATGCGATTGAGGGCAATAGCCATAGCCGCTTCTTCTTTCGGAGGACGACCACTAAAAGTAGTCAGATAAATAGGGTCTTTTCTATGGGTTAGACAATGGAAGCGAATTAAAGGAGAATCCTCCACACCACCGTAATAACCCATATGGTCGCCAAAAGGACCGTCAGGTAATACCTCCCCTGGAGTAATGGTCCCTTCTAACACCATTTCAGCGTCCCCTGGTACTTCTAAATCCAAAGTTTTGCACTTTGTCAACTTCACTCCAGAACCACCGTATAAACCCGCAAATAACCATTCTGATAAATCCACCGGAATAGGGGTAGCAGCAGCCATAATCAGCAGGGGGTCAATTCCCAGAGCAATGGCAATTTCCAATTTTTGCCCCGCCTCCGCCGCTTTGCGCAGATGTCTCGCCCCACCCCGCACGGACAGCCAATGGACAGTCATAGTATTTTTGGATTGCAATTGCAGACGATAAACTCCCACATTAGGGGTACCCGTCTCACAATCTTTGGTTATAACCAAACCCAAAGTAATAACTTTCCCAGCGTCCCCAGGATAAGGACGAATGAGGGGTAATTGGTTTAAATCCAAGTCATCCCCTTCCACCACCATTTGTTGACAAGGGGGGGACCAGCTTTTTCCTGGTTTCGCTTTCAGGACGTCAAAGAGTACTTTGCCAAAATCCACCGCTTGGGAAATATTCTTCGGCGGTTTTGGTTGTTGTAGCATTGCTAGCTTTTCTCCCAGCCTCTCTAACTCCTGGGGAGTTGACATATTCATGGCCCAACAAATCCTTTCCACCGTTCCCATTAAATTGATGGCGATGGGAAAAGGAGAACCTTTAACGTTTTCAAATAACAGTCCCTCTCCCCCCGCAACCAGCATACGGTTGGCGATTTCGGCAATTTCTAAATCCGGGTCTACCTGAGCTCTGATCCGCCGTAGTTGTCCCCGTTGTTCTAGGATTTTAATGAATTTCCGTAGGTCTCTGGCCATGATTTAATAGAGTTTTGCCTTGTTTCTGTTACCGCCTGTGATAGAATTACTCTAACACCAAGATTCAGATGACTCCAGATTCTGTCACCATCGACTCTATTACCCGCCGCATCTGTACCCTGCTTGTCGCCATTAAGTCTAGCTATCCTCAATGGCTGAATGATAAGTACAGTCATTATGAATGGGAGAGTGAGAAGGTTTTGGCTCAATTTAGGGCTAAATTCAAGTCAAAGCTATCCCAGACAAAGGATAGAGATGCTCTGGTGATGGAAATCATGAAAGTGCTCCATCTTTTTCTGGTTCCCAGCTTCTTTCTTTCTCCTGAGTTTGCCCAATTACTGGCAGACATTCGTCACTACATCCACCCCATGGTAACACATCCCTCGATGGATGGGGGGATCTGTGGTAACAGATCTGGCGGGTGGGGCGCGCCCCACCCCCAGATCGCCATTCTGCTTTTAGATGCGGAGAATTTACAGCTAGATGTAGCAACGGAACAATTCCTCACCAGTATTTGCAGTTATCCCATTCAAATTAAAGTGGCTTTTGCAAATTGGCGCAGTTTGGGAAAAAAAGACCTAGAATTTCACGGAAGGGGTTACGAATTGATTCATGTTCCCCCCGGTAAGGATAGTGCGGACGTTAAAATGGCTACTGTGGGGTCTTCCATCTTCGTTCACTATCCCACAGCTAAGGAAGTTTTTGTTTGCTCCTCTGATGGAGTCATGACTCACCTCTGTACTACTTTACAAACCCATGGCTTGAGTGTATATTTAGTTAGGAAGCACAAAAAGCAAATTACCGTTTTAAATACCCAAACTGGTAATCTTATCAACCATTCTACTCTTCCCACACCTAGTATACCTACTCCTGAAGAATTTATCGAGCAATTACAAGGTATTCTCCTCCAAGAGCAAAAAGCCACGGGTAATTCTTGGATAAAACTGGAGCGAATATCTCAACTTTTTCAACAGCAGTATCATATAACCATCTCCCAAGTAGTAGCACAGCACTTACCGGGAAAAAAGGTAAGAGATATGTTGAGTAATTACCCGGATAAGTTAGTCATTCACGAATCCACAGCGGAATCTGGGATCTATGTTACTGTTTTTCATGAGGGTAAAGAGGGAAAATCTGCCCAAAATAACCCGTTAGAAAGTCAGGTTGCTCACAACTCTCAATTACCGGATTCCATTGAAACTGAAGCAGACCTAGAAACAGCCCTAACTATCATTCTGGGCAGTTTGACAGCTAAATCAAACCAAACCTACATTCCCATCTCTAATGTGGCTTCTCAATTTATAAAGCAATATGGCCTAAGTATTACGAAAACCATGGAAAAATTGCAATTAAGCGGCAAATTCCTGGAACTATTGCAATCTTACACCAATTTCCAACTCACGCCAATCAAAGCAATATACCATGTCGCTCTCGTTACCGGGGGAAAATCTGCTCAAAATACCCCTAATGAAAGTCAGGTTGTTGATTACTCTCAATTACCGGATTCCATTGAAACCAAAGCAGACCTAGAAACAGCCCTAACTATCATTGTCCGCGATTTGACCGCTAAATCCAACGAAACTTACATTAGCATAGCAAATGTATCCCAAGAATTTCTCAAGCAATATAGTGTAAGTACTAACAACACCATGGAAAGATTGCAATTAAGTGGCAAATTCTCGAAACTCTTACAATCTTACTCCAATTTCCAACTCACGAAAACCAAAGGGGGATACCATGTCGCTCTAGTTACCAGTTGATTCTTTTGCTAACTCTCTCTGTGACTCTGTGACTCTGCGTGAAACCCTAAAGCTCCCCAGGTAGGACTCGAACCTACGACCAATCGGTTAACAGCCGACCGCTCTACCACTGAGCTACTGAGGATTGTTTACTCACACTTTTATATTATAAGAGCAAGCTTGTGAATTTGTCAACCCTTTTTGGGAAAATTTTTTTTATTTCTTGCTCTCACTCTAAAAACCTTTGCCCTGTAAGGCACACAGCCATAATGACTTCACAACCTGACCCCAGAACCCCTTATAATACAGGAATAGCTGGCTCAAAAAATATCAAATCAGCATTTATGGGAAGGGAAAAAAAGGAAAGAATCGTGCTCCTCTCCAAACGAGAGATGGAAAAAATGCGTCGAGCAGGACGTTTAGCAGCAGAACTATTAGACCATTTGGAGAAAATGGTCAAACCGGGAATCAGCACCTTAGCCATTAACGATGAAGCGGAACGCTGGACGAAGGAACGGGGTGCAAAAAGCGCTCCTTTGGGGTATCTGGGCTTTCCTCAGTCTATCTGTACCAGCGTCAATCACGTCATTTGTCACGGTATTCCCAATGCTAAGGAAATCCTGAAAGATGGAGATATTATTAATATAGACGTAACCCCCATTCTGGATGGCTTTCACGGGGATACTTCCCGCACCTTCTTTGTGGGTACCCCCTCCTTGCTTGCGAAAAAGCTGGTGGAAGTAACAAAGGAATGCTTGTACAGGGGGATTGCTGCTGTGAAACCGGGAGGGAAAATTGGCGATATCGGCGCTGCTATTCAGGAATATGCGGAAGGGCAAGGCTTTTCTGTAGTGAGGGATTTTGTGGGACATGGAGTGAGTCGAGTGTTTCATACTGCTCCTCACGTTCCTCACTACGGTACCCGGGGGAAGGGGAAGCGTCTCCGTTCCGGCATGGTTTTTACTATTGAGCCTATGATTAATGAGGGAACTTACGAAGCGCTGCTTCTCCCTGATGGTTGGACGGCGGTAACGAAGGATGGTAAGCTCTCAGCTCAGTTCGAGCATACCGTTGCTGTGACTGAAGATGGGGTGGAAATCCTCACTCTCAGGGATTAGGTTGTAGTTTTGGAGGATACATTAAAAAAATGAGAGAAGAAGAAAAAGAACCCCTGTACATATCCAAGGAAATCGAATATTTTGCTGTCACCTTACTCCCTCTCATGGGATATATTATGCTAAGTCTCATCTTAATCGAATATATCGCCTTATTAGTTCAATCCCAATTCTTCAACCCCAACTGGGAATACCAAACCATAGGGAAAATCGTCGAAACCATTTGGGCACCTATTATCGGCTTGACCTTCATCTTTTATCGTCGGGAAGGAAATACAATTGGTCCAAAAGAATTGAGATTATTATCCTGGATCTCCCGATTTGCATTACTACTAGGTATATTGTATCTACTCATGGTTCCTTTATTGGTGGTCAACACTGTTCGCATTCACGAATTGAGGCGTACTCAACTTATAGTTCAGTTTGAAAATAATGATAACCAATTAGAGGAAGTTCAAGGGCAGCTTGACAGGGCAAGCGAAGAACAAATAAGGCGGCGATTTCCAAACAAGAACGGAGAGGAAGTGTTGGCCCAATTTCAGGATGAGGTTAAGGATTTTAAAGAGCAAGCCCAGGAAACTTATGAGGCTCAAGTGGGCGATTTAATTAAATTAACCGTTAAATGGTGTTTGGGAGCCATTCTAGGGGCAACATCATTGATTTTAATTTGGCGCTACACCTTTTGGGCGAGGAAACTTGGGGGAAGGTGGAGATGATCCAGAAAACGGAATTTTTATTAATAGCTATAACTGCTGCTTTACTGGTACTATTGCTCACTTCTTACAACTCCTTTATCTCTTCTCTATTTTTCCTTACAGCAGTATATATAGCCTGGAAAAAAAGGGGAGAAAGAAACTATGACAGCGATATAGGTTCCACTACCTGGGGCATAATCCTCCTGGTCTGGATATTACTGCGCATGGTATTATCTAGTAGCCAGGATGACGTCCTGACGCGGATTTCTCCTTTCTTCGCTGCCCTAGGATTGTGTTTGCTAGCTTCTGGGAGAAAAGGCTTGGCACAATATTGGCAGGAACTGTTAATTATGGGGTTCGCTTCCCTCCCGGACCAGCATATAGGGTATT
>JACONB010000067.1 GCA_014323965.1 Prochloron sp. SP5CPC1
ATAGCTAAATACTCTAAAGGGCGTCCGGAGGTATAAAATCGATGCCGGTAGGAGTGCATCTGAATAATTTCAAAAATGGCAGGATTGTCTACCCAAGAATGCTGGTGCCGAAATCCCGCCTCAGTGTTATCTTCCCACGAATATTGAGCTAGATTGAAGGCAATCCATCCATTAGGGGGGATCTGATTAAACACTACCTTTAAAGCATCCGCAGAAACGTGACTGAGAGCAGAACAACAAATCAGGCAATTAAACCCTCGAGGATTTAATGTTTGCTTTGTCCTTTCTGTTAACTTAGTCAAGTCCTCAACATAATAGTGCTCGTAAACTCCAGGATACTGCTGGCAAGCGGCTTCTGCTGCTTCAGGAATGATATCAATCCCCACAATTGATTTAACCCCCAAACTTGCTAGAGTTTTGCCGATCAAGCCACTTCCCGCAGCCATATCTAACACGACCATATCTTCAACTTTCCCGCCAGCTTGGGTAAATTGTTCCACCAGTAAAGAAGAGAGCACGGTATGGGATTGGGTGCCCAACTTTTCCATCAGATGCTCATACAGATAGGGAATTTGGTATATCTCAACATAGTCGTGTATCCGCAACTTGCGTTTCGTTCCATTTTGCTTGAACCAAAAATATTCTTCATGGATGGGTAAATTGCGAACCTGTTCGACTTCTGGTAATTGGATCTCGAAATCCACTTTCTGCATATGGGTTTCCATGAAAATTGACTTTATCGTTTTATCTTAATATACCATGTCAGCAGGATAATTGTCCATGTGATAAAAATTAATGAACCGCCTCAAACTGCTATAGTTACAATATTTCTTCCCCCCATCACCCCATCACCCTATCACCCTATCTCCCCATCACCCCATCTCTCCATCACTTCTTTCCCAGATACATTCTGAATGCGAAGATCTTGCTGAGGTAAAGCATATTCAAGTTCTCCCCTCTCTATTTTTTCCTGCACCATGACGGTTAGATCTTCAAAAGCAGACCAAAAATCCTCAGTCTTGGTGGAGAATTTCAAACCGAGGGGTACACAATAGTCGCTATATCCCCAGGCAAAAGTTCCCGGAGGAGGATTTTCGATAACTTTAGGGTGTGATTTGGCAAGATCTATGAGGATCTTCTTCACCTTGCGAATGTCAGCACCGTGCTTAAGGCGAACCGTAAATCCACCCCGTCGAGTATCAGAAGTGGTCAGATTTTCTATTTTACCTCCCCAGACAGTGTTATTAGGGATAGAGATAATTTCCTTGTCCCAACCTTTGATTTTGGTATTAGCGAGGCTAATGGAATCCACCCACCCCCAAACACCGGCAATTTTCACTTCATCCCCCACGTCAAAGGGTTTGTTAAGCATCAACATTAAACCACTGGCAAAATTGCCCAGGTTGCTTTGGAGGGCAAATGCTGCCACAAAACTGGCTCCACCCAAAAGTGCTACAACAGGACCGATGCTGATTTCTAGAGCGGTCAGTGCGATGACAAAACCGAGAACCATTCCCCCACGCTTGACGAAAATAATCACAAACTGGCGCAACAGTGCGGATACATTTTTATAGGAGGAGAGGAATTTATTGAGGAATGAGGCAAGAAATTGGACCAAGATGCTGGTAATAACAAGAATGGCGACAAACTTTCCGACATTGATTACCCAACGCCGTCCCCCTTCTTCGGACAACAACCAGCTCCCTAGCCGTACCCCCAAACCTTCAGTATCTTTTAAATCCAGTTCAACAGTGCTGATAGCTTGAATGTATTTACGGTAAGATGCCCCGTCTCCACCTTTGTTTTCCAATTCGTTCAGAACCACCTTAAAGCGATCCACAATTTCAATGCGTTCTGACTGTAAGTTGGTGACACTCATCAACAGTTGAGCTTTCAATTCCGATTCAGCTTCAGCATTTTTTTTGAGCTGCTGAGTGATTCTTTGTAATTTCCGTTCTGTTTCTTGTAGCTGAGTATCTTCCAGAGCCGATGCTGCTTCTTCCAGATTCTCCCCTGAGGAGGAGGATTTATCTTCCGTAGCTTTTCCCTGAATTGCCTCAGTGGCTTGTTTTATGGCAATGCGAGCTTGCTCAACCTTTTTGGTGGCTTCTGCATATTCAGGAGAGTCAGGAGCAGCACCTTGTTGCTCTTCTTCTGCTTTCTCCAGATCTGCGATTCCCTGCTCTAAGGCTTCAATTTTTTCCGTAGTTTCTTGATATTCAGGGGATCCAGCCGTGAGATTTTCTCGCTCTTGCTGTGTTTGTTTTAAGATTTCTTTTGCTTCTTTTACCTCTTTGTCTGCTTCTGCTTTTTCCAATACTGCTTGTAAAGCTTCATCTTTTGCCTCCTCCTCTTGAATTTCTATCACAGACTCAATTGCCTCCAGGGCTTTTTTCAGGTCTTCCCGAGCGGCCTCAACCTTTTTGCTGGCGGATTCAGATTCAGGGGAGTCAGGAGCTGCATTTTTTAGAGCCTCCTGAGCTATCTCTAGCTTTGTCTTTGCCGATTCTACAGCGGTAATTGCTGATTTCTCGGCTTCCAGGATTCGATTCTCGCGCTTAATCGTAATTTCAGTATCGCTGATTGCTTGGACTTTATCTTTGAGCAAGAAAAGCCAGCCTTTGGCTTCCTGTTCTAGTTCTTCTAGGGTTAGGGGCTTGACTAATAGCTTTAGTTCATCTACAGGAATTGTCGAGTCTGCTGTGGTAACTGTTCCGGCTAGGTCTGAATCTTCTTCGACAATAGAGGTTGAGGCGATAATAGTTTCCTCTAGCTCTATTTTTGCTCCTTGGGGACGGGCTGGAAAACCCCAAGCCACAAAGATACAGATAAACCCTGCTGTGAAAGCAACGGAAATTCGACTTCTTGACATGTTACTTAACCTTTTTAGACATTTTCGATTCTTGCTTATTTTATGAGAATTTAGTCTATTAAGTAGGGGGCAACTAATATTCCTCAATTTTGAAGCAAGCTAGATCCGAAATATTATCAAATTACACACCCGGTGGCTGAAGTGTTGCATCCTGTAATAAAAATTTACATTAATAGCTAATCTGTGCTCCTCCAAGTTGTCAATAGAGTATAATAATTGAGAAAAACTCGCGAGCAGTGTATTATAGGAGCAAAAAATCAGAAAAACACTGATCAAGAGGATAATATACCTGATATGGGAGCTTTTAATCGACGATCTGAAGCAGTCAAGACAACTGGAACCGAAGATGATACCCGCACTCGTATTTTACAAGCTGCCCTAGGTTTATTTGCTCGTCAGGGCTATGAAGGTACCACCACCAAGGATTTAGCTGCTGCTGCTCATGTGGCTGAAGGAACTCTATTTCGCCATTTTAGTAATAAGAAAGCTATTTTAATTGAAGTAGCCACTTTTGGTTGGGTGGAAATTCTGACGGATTTACTGACAGAATTGAGCGAAATGGGCAGTTATAAGGCTGTAGCCCAGGTAATGGGACGGCGAATGCTGCGACTACAAGAAAGTAGCGATATTATGCGAGTGTGTTTTATGGAGGCTCAGTTTCACCCTGAGTTGCGGGAAAAAATTCAATCTGAAGTCATCTCGAAAATGACCCATGTAGCAGAAGGTTTCTTTGAAACAGCCATTGCTCGAGGTATTTATCGCCCCATGAACCCGAAAATTGTCGCCCTGGTATTTTTAGGGATGTTCGCCATCGCTGGTTTCTCCCATGGTACCATTATGGAACCTTCCGCTTCTCCCCAAGCACTGCAAGAAATGGCGGAAGGTATCGCAGACATTTTTCTCCGTGGTGTTTTAGTGCAAGAATAATCGAGATGAACTCATTTAAAAGAAAATCCCCCAAACGCCCCCTTATCCTATTCCTGGATAGGCTAATGGCTATTTTAGGGCTCCTCAATCTCCTTTTAGTAATCTTTGACTTAAGTTACATTCCCCTGCGAGATTTTTGGTTGGAGGGGAGAGTACAGCTGTTGGTGAAAATCGGTACTTTCGAGGAAGAGTTTCCCCAACACCCGGTGAAAGTTCTTCCTCTCCGTGTCAGTGATTGGTATGACTGGGTAAAAGGAATAGAACCTTATCGGGATACGAAGCAGTATTTAGAACGAGTAGAAGAGTTAAATAGCCAAATTAACCAGGTAGCACTGCAACAAGAAACAGAAAGGAACCTGCAACTGACAGATGATATGCTAGCAGAGTTGCGCTCTCTTAGTATTAAAATGATAGAGACAAACCCTTTTCAGGCTGCTAATAAAACAGGTACTCTGGAAAGGATTAAAAATAAGATGCGCTTACACGTCAAAGGTACTAAAGATAAAGATGCTTCTGCTAAAAAATCCTTCCAGGTTTTTTGGAGTCGAGAATACTTAAAAGAGAATGGTTTCCGGGAAGAACTAAACTTTTTCGACAGAGAAATTAAACCCTTAATCGAAACCAACTATTTTCGTCCTGTGGGGGAAAATGGGGAACCTGTAGATAATTTTATTCTCCTGGACTTACTCTTTTTTCCCCTCTTTCTCATCGATTTCTTGAGTCGCACCTGGTTTATCAGTCGTCGTCACACTGGTTTAAGTTGGTTCGATGCTATGCTTTGGCGCTGGTACGACGCTTTACTCCTCATTCCTGTCTTTCGTTGGTTGCGAGTTATTCCTGTTACCATTCGTTTAAATGAAGCCCAGTTATTAGATCTGCACCGAATTCAAAAGCAAGCCAGTCAAGGATTTGTCGCTACTATTGCCGAGGATTTAACGGAAGTAGTCATTATTCGGGTGGTGAATCAACTTCAAGGCTCAATTCGTCAAGGAAAACTCAGCAATTTTCTCACCCAACAAAATGGGCGGGAATATATCGATTTAAACGATATTAATGAGACAGCAGAACTGGTAAAGTTGATGGCCAATCTTATTGTTAATGAGGTTATGCCTAAAATACGTCCTGATGTGGAAGCTTTGTTACAGTAAGGGATTGGTAAAGTTGTGGCTGAATCTACCCCTTACCAAACCCTGCAACAGTTACCAGGAGTAAAAGAGTTAAAAACTAACTTAACAGAGCAATTGGTGCAGCAAATCTACCAAGTTTTTTACGCTACTTTAAAAGGGGCGATCGCTGAAGACAAGGTATTTGAGGAATTATTAGAAAAATTGACTGCTAATTTCAGCCAGTCCATTAACTCAGAAATAAAAGCCAAACAAAGCATCCAGAAAATAGAGTATTTATTAGTAGCTTTGCTGGAGGAAGTGAAAGTGAATTATGTGGAAAACTTATCTGAGGAGGATATAGAGCAGATATTAGAACAAAAAAGAGTGCTCCAGGCCAAATCATCCTCCCCAGTGCAAGTACTACCTAAACGGTAGTAATATCTTTTTCTTTGGCTGCTAATAATTCCTCAATTTTCGCGGTAAATTCATTGGTAACCTTTTGAATTTCCTCCTGCAAATCATGGGATTCATCTTCAGAAACTTCGTGCTTTTTCTCCTGTTTCCGCACTGCATCAACTGCATCCCGGCGAATATGGCGAATAGCCACTTTACCCTCTTCTGCCAATTTACCTGCCAATTTCACCAATTCTTTGCGGCGATCGCTCGTCAGAGGAGGAATATTCAACCGAATCGCCGAACCGTCGTTGTTGGGAGTTAAACCCAAATCAGACATGGAAATTGCTTTTTCAATTTGGGCGATGCTAGTTTTATCATAGGGTTGAATCAAAATGGTGGTAGAGTCGGGTATACTAATATTAGCGAGGGATTTCAACGGCATTTCAGTGTCGTAGTAGTTCACCATCACCCGGTCTAAAAGAGTAGCATTAGCCCTCCCGGTACGGATAGTATTAAAAGATTTTTGAGTAGACTCAATGGTCTTTTGCATTTGAGCTTTGATTTCATTTAAATTCACAGCAACCTCCCTATTCTTTACTGATTACTAATAATAGTGCCTACTGGTTCCCCTTTAACGGCGCGGATGATATTCCCCGGAACAGAAAGATCGAAAACGACGATGGGGATATTATTTTCTTTGCATAAAGCGATCGCCGTTCCATCCATGACCCGCAAATCCTGAGCCAGGACTTGACTATAAGTCAGGCGCTCATAGCGGAGAGCATGGGGATTTAGCTTCGGATCTCCATCGTAAACTCCATCCACCTTAGTAGCTTTAAAAATAACCTCCCCATCGATTTCTGCAGCTCTCAGAGCTGCTGTAGTGTCGGTAGTAAAGAAAGGATTGCCGCTACCAGCGCCAAAAATCACTACCCGTCCTTTTTCTAAATGACGAATTGCTCGACGTCGGATATAGGGTTCTGCTACTTCCTGCATGGCGATGGCGGTTTGCACTCTGGTAACAATTCCCATTTGCTCCAGGGCATCCTGTAAAGTCATAGCATTCATCACGGTAGCAATCATACCGATATAATCGGCAGTTGCCCGATCCATTCCTGCTGCGGCAGCTTTAACTCCGCGAAAGATGTTACCACCACCCACAACGATGACGATTTGAATACCACTTTTGACTACCTCTGCGATTTCGGTCGCTATGTCAGCCACTACTTTGGGATCGATACCATAGCCCAAGTTACCCATTAATGCTTCGCCCGAGAGTTTGAGTAAAACCCGATGGTAAGTCATCCCTTTGCTGCCATTTCCATGTTTTTTGCTTCCACTTAAGATAGCATTATCAAGTTTCAATCCCTCCTGATGACAATAAACTCTATTCTCTGAGAGAGAAGCAATGAAGATACTTGGAATCTCAGCTTATTATCATGACAGTGCTGCTGCTTTGATAATCAATGGGGAAATTGTGGCAGCTGCCCAGGAAGAGCGTTTTTCCCGCAAAAAGCATGATGCCAGATTTCCTACCGAAGGGATCGCTTACTGCCTCAGGGAAGCCTCTCTCAGACTTAAAGATTTGGATAATATTGTCTTTTATCACTCGCGCGAAAGACCCCATTCTCAGCGGAGCGGAATGGGGATGGATTACGGACAAATCTCTTGACATTTTCCAAAGTTTTGTGCTATGATAGAGAGCACAAGGTCGGCAGCCAAAAAAATGATAGTCCTGGAGTTTAAGCTAAAAGGAAAGGAATACCAGTATAGGGCCATAGACGAGGCCATTCGGACGGGGCAATTCGTCCGTAATAAGTGCTGCCTGCTCAGGTGCGGCTGCACAGGAGCAGGGGTACTGGATGGATACCAAGGGTGCAGGCAAATATGATTTAAACAAGCAGTGTGCACTGCTGGCTGCGGAATTTCCTTTTGCCAATAAGCTTAACTCTACCGCTCGGCAAGCATCAGCTGAACGTGCGTGGGCCGCTATCAGTCGATTCTTTGATAACTGTAAGAAGAAAGTCAAGGGAAAGAAAGGCTTCCCTAAGTTCAAAAAACACTCCCGGTCCGTAGAATACAAACGAAGTGGTTGGAAGCTTCACAGCCCTAAGCAGATAGAGTTTACCGATAAGAATGGTATAGGTCCGCTAAAGCTAATAGGGACTTGGGATTTGGCCTATTACTCGTCAGACCAGATTAAACGGGTCCGGTTGATTAAAAGAGCTGATGGGTATTACGTCCAATTCTGTATCAAGGTAGATGTAGCGATTGAAACTCAACCAACAAAAAAGACTATAGGTTTGGATTTGGGTCTAAAGTACTTTCTTGCCGATAGCAATGGAGAGGTTTGGAAATCTCCAACATTCTACCGGAAAGCAGAACATCAGTTAAACAGAGCTAATCGAAAGAAATCTCAAAAATTTCGGACCCACCCCCTGAACCCCCCTCCCAGGAGGGGGGCTGGGGGGTGGGTCCAGTCCAATAACTACCACAAAGCTAGAGAACGATATGCTCGGAAGCATTTAAGGGTAAGTAGGCAACGTTTTGAATATGTCAAGCGAGTTGCGTATTGCGTAATCCAATCTAACGACTTGGTAGCCTATGAA
>JACONB010000068.1 GCA_014323965.1 Prochloron sp. SP5CPC1
GTTCACCGGGAATGGTGTAATTGGTAGTATCTTAAAAGAAGCTGATAAGTCTGTGGACATGGCTTTATTTGTCTTCAGCGACCAAAAATTAGGGGATATTCTCCAAACCCGTCACCACAGAGGAGTCAAAGTGAGAGCATTAATTGACAAAAGTTTTGCTTATCGCTATTATAGTGAAGGGTTGGATATGTTAGGAGTTGCTTTGAGAAACAAATGCAAATATGAAGCTGATAATCATCCCTGGAAGGTACCCATTAATACGGTGGGAGTGTCTCGGTTACCCAAAGGAGATAAATTGCATCATAAATTTGCCGTCATAGATGATAAAATAGTCATTACCGGCTCTCATAATTGGTCAGCGTCTGCCAATTATAACAACGATGAGGCTCTGTTAGTGATTGAAAATCCCACGGTTGCAGCTCATTTTAGCCAGGAGTTTGCCCGGTTGTACGGCAGGGCAGTGTTGGGGGTTCCTCTTACTGTGCAGAATAAGATGAGTAAACAGGAAAAGGAATGTTTTTAGCAACCTATTCGTCAGTTTTGCCTCGGATTAGGTAACGTATCTCTCCCAGCAGGACATCAAATCGCTTGCTATTTTCCGCTTGTTCTCGCTCCATGGTCTCCACTTTCCGTTCCATGACCTCGATTTCCCGCTTCCTGTCTGCTGACTCTTCCTCAAACTGATCCATTTTCTTCTGGTGTTGAGCCGCTATTTGCAGTAGCGCTTGTGAAGTTACTCGCAATCCATCTATACTGTCTTTAACATCCCTGACTTCATCTCGCAGTTCACCGATACTCTCCTTCATTTCAGCTCGTAGTTCACTGACACTTGATGCCAACTTGTCAAGCATTTCATCGTTCCAACGTTGAGTCGCCATGTTAGAATACTCTTTTGTATTTTTTTTGGGTATACCTTTAGTATACCTGATTGCCTACGTTTTTGCTCTCGGATTGCCGGACATGCAGGGCATTTTATTGGAGGCTGGTAACTGTTTTTTCCTCCGGTAGTAGTTGATGCCAGATGCTGCTACTATCCCAATAATTCCTGGTATAGGACCAAACTCAAAAGGTACCGGAGTTCCTTCAAAAGCTACTTCCCCTGCGGATATACTTTCAGTATCACCATGATTACTGCGAATATCTAGGTGAACATATCGAGTTTGAGCGGCTGAGAAAGAAAATGCCTGAGCTGGAGTCAATTCCCTAATATCCCCTCGAGTTGCAGTAGCAGTTTCACTTCCACCTTCAAATACTAAGAGAGTTCCAAGTCCATTAGTTACATCAAAATCTCCATCGGCGTACAAACTAAATTCATTTATGGCAGATTCGCTAACACTATTCCAAAGCGCCAATCCTTGTTTGCCTTTTGGGTCAGAAAGCAAATCAAGATGATGAAAATATTACCTAGGTCAAAACTTAAGATGCCATCGCTTACTTGAAAACCATTAAAACTTAACAATACACTTTGCCATATCCTGCTAAAAAAAACAGAATGCTTAACTTTTCCCACTATCTCATCAAAGTTAGATTCCTCACTGGTATAACCTCCTTCTGTTAGTCCACTTTTGTTAATTAAGTTATTTACAAAAGAACGACCACCTCGAAACTCACCTACATTTGACCTCACCCTAGTGGGCTGTAAGATAGTAGTAGTGACAGCATGAGCGGCGCCCCCGGTGGAGGCGGGAGTGAGAAGTGCGGCGGCACCAATCGCTATAGTGGCGGCTAGTTGTTTTTTTATGAGAAATTCAATGAGCAAAAAGAGATATATTGACACTCCCACAGCTAAAAGCGCGTGGGATTCTTGGGACGCCTTTGGCGGCATCTTCGGTGACATCAAGTCCACTTAACCTAGACTCCTTGCGGTATCCTTCGTCAGAGGTGGGTCTTTCCCCAAGCGTGACTTTCCGAGTGCCCCTCGGTAGCTACTAATGGAGAGTTTGAGTTCAATTAAATGCTGGTTGTCCTGTTCCTGTGAATCTTTTACCCACGAATAGGCTTGCCTTTATTTAAAGGATACCCGGAACAACAACGTGGAACCCCATAGATTCATTTGTCAAGGTACAGCACAGTCGGTTAGACTGCTACATACAATGCTGACCCGTAGGGTCAGGCTTGTACTTAGGTTTTGGTAAAGCAGGTTGGTTACCTATACTGCTATCTTTAGTATGGGGAAAATTTGTAAAATAGTCAAACCTGAAAAATACTGACAGAGCAGCTCTTGCCGCACCGCGCTACATCCCACCCTGAGAAAGAGGTGGGTTTTGCGCCCGATTCTATAATATTCTGAAGGAAGTTGTTAAGCAGCCAAGCATAGTCGTGAGCTAGGCGTATTTACAGATTTAAAAAACAATTACGAAGCTTTGCGTAAGCTTTGCTACCGCAACCGCCCTTGGCGTCCAATTGCTGAAACCTTCCAGGCTATCACGCGCAGCAGAACCAGGGGTCACTAGCAAGCTAGGGACTCTGTGCATTCTTGACAATCTCGTGATAGCGATCGCGGCGAGGCATAGCAAGCAGATGAACAGGTTGATGATTTCCATCTTCAGTGTAGTACAAAAATTTTCTCTTGGCTAAAAAAATTGTTGTTTAATGCGTTGCGCTAACATATCTACTTCTGGTAACTTTAATTGTAAGGCAATCAAGCTAAAAACAGCAATAGCTACAAAAATACCTATATTCAACTGCAATAACGGTCCCCAGTTGACCAAACCCCAACTAACTCCCCAACTGCTAAAACCTGCAATCCCACTGGCAAAGGTTAAACCCAACAATGCTGTTGCCCACTCTTTCAGAGGTAAACCCTTCAAACGACGGTTTAAAATAGCCAACATTAACCCCATGGAAACAACGTTTACCCCTATGGTAGCGAAGACTAAACCAGGAGTCGCAAAGACTTGCACAAGTACCAAATCTAACACTCCATTCAGGAAGATATTGCCGCTACTAATCTTAAAGGGTGTCTCACCATCTCCCAAGGCATAGAATACCCTCACTAACACGTCTCGTCCCAAATAAAAGAACATACCACAACCGTAAGCCCTTAATACGGGAGCCACAACTGTAACTGCGTCTAAATCGAAACCATAGCGTTGATAAATAACCTGGACAATAGGTTGGGAAAGGGCAATAAAGATGGCTGTGAGGGGTAACATGGTTAGAGCAGTTAGCAACAACCCCTGACGAATTTTTACCTTCAATTCTGGCCAATTTTCTGGGGCGGCTAACCGGGAAAATACGGGGAGGAAGGGGACAAGAATCATGTTGGAGATAATACCCACAGGAGTGAGAACGATAAAGTTGCCATATCGCATGGCTGCTGCTGCGTTCTCTATATAAGAAGCAAAAAATAAGTCCGTGTAGACATTAATATGGAGCATACCGGAAGAAAGGGTGGCAGGTGCCATTACCTTTAGTACATCTCCTACTCCAGAAACGCGCCAATTAAACCTGAGGCGTAATTTTCCCATGCCCGATCGCCACTGAGCAATTAATTGGGCTAACCATTGTAAAATCGCCCCTCCTAAGGTACCCCAGGCTAAAATTCTTCCTCCTAGTTGGAGGTATTCAGCACTAGTGATATTTTCCCCTAACTGTAAGAATAATAAAGCTACAGCCCCCACTAGTGCTAAACTGGAGAAGAGGGGACTGATACTGGGGAGCAAATATTGGTCGTCAGCGTTGAGAGTCCCAAAACCGATACCAATTAATCCTGCTAATATGGCGAGGGGAGCCATAATTTGTAATTGTTCCACGGCGATCACCCTAGTTTCCCCTGCCAAACCTGGTGCCAAAAAGCCAATAAAAGTGTCCCCAAAAACCATGAGCACTACCGTCACCAATAACAGGATCCCGGTGACGAGGGTAGTCACAGTTTCCACAATAACCGCAGCTTCCGACTTATCCCTCCTAGAGAGAACAGTCACTAAGGCACTGTGAAAAGGACCATTTATACCCCCTAGGAGAATGAGGAGGAAACCGGGGATAACGTAAGCGTAAGCGTAGGCGTTGACAGCGGGACCAACCCCAAAAGCAGCGGCGATCGCCATTTCCCGCACTAAGCCGAAAACTTTACTTATTAGGGTAGCAATGGCTACAATACCAGCAATACTAGCTACTGAACGAGCATTTTTCATATTTAAGGTTTTGAATTAAAATAGTGAGCATGAGTCAACTGATAAATTATAAAACTCAATCCATAGATACGAGAATTGAAGTTGAGAGGATCCAGTTTGCTAGATGGCGATACCTCTCATTATACCAAAAAAAGGTTGTTGGGAAATAAGCTTAAATGCTATCCTCTCCCGTTATCCCGATGCAACTTGCAGTATAATCCGAAATCAATTTGCGCTCCTTACTTTAGAAAACACAACTGCTCATTATTGATAATGAATCTTTGGGCAAAGTTGATATGTTTATCCTGAAAGACGAACCCTTTCCTCGCAGCGAGTTCCAACGGAAGCAAACCCGAGTAGTGCGCCCAGAAGCTGTGTTAGTATTGCCCACAGCGGAAGATATCATCTTACAGAAGTTAACTTGGTATAAACTGGGGTTTGGGAGCGAAAAACAATGGCGAGACATTTTAGGAGTAATGAAGTTACAAGGAGAAAAACTGGATTTGGCTTATTTATCCCACTGGATTGTGACTCGCCGTCACAATTACGCAGAAACTTTAGGGGTGTTAGAATCATTAAATAGAGGTTTGACTCAGTCTGGATTTTAGCAGTTACCAGTTACCATTTAAGAGTATTCCCTGTGCTGGCAAAAATTGGCGTGGCCTACATTTCCAAGGGAATAATTTTATCTGTTCGTCGAATTTACAAATCGTCAGCGGTAGCATGTTTTCCTTGTAAAGCTAGAATAATCGGTAGACACTCTTTGGGATAAAGTTGTTTGCTATTAGCCTCATAAACTTGATAAATAATGGCAAATTCAGCAGCAGTGGACTGATATTTGATTCCTGTACCGAGTAATTTTTTTGCCAGCTGATTAGCTTAGTAGGGTTTACCTTCTCTATTGACGATGAACACCCCTACGGGAACTGCTTCAAAAAATTGCCCCAGTTGTTTCTCGCTGTTGCGGATAGTTTACTTTACCATTCTATCAGCCTGCTCTGTGGTAGTTTCCAGTAAGTTTTTCAGCTTCCTTTTCTCTTCCTTCAAGGATTGGATTTCCCCAGCAAGGTTTTCTATCTCTAAATATAGCTCTTCTTTGGATTTTTTTTTAGACTCCATAGTTGTCAACCTGGATAAATCTTGCTTACTTTCCATATAAATGCTATACTAGAAACAGTCTCCTAGCTAAAATAATAATAATATGAGTGAAAAAAAGTTACGCATTTCCATTCTGGGTGGCGGTTTTGGCGGTTTCTATACGGCTAAACGTTTAAGCGAACTACCCTGGGATAGCTCTCCGGAAATTGTCCTCATCGATAAAAGTGATCGCTTCTTATTTTCCCCTTTATTGTACGAATTAGTGACAGGAGAGATGTCTCCTTGGGAAATTGCCCCGAGTTTCACAGAAATCCTCGCCCATACTAGTATAACCTTCTCACAAAGTCTAGTGACGGGTATTGACGTGGAAAATAGTACCATTCACTTAGATAACCAGCCGTCACTAGGTTACGACAAGTTAGTGATTGCTCTAGGGGGAAGTACTCCCACCAATCAGGTTCCTGGAGCGGAGGAATATACCATCCCCTTCCACTCTCTCCAAGACGCCCAACGCCTCTGTGAACGGTTGCGAGCCTTAGAAAGGTCAAAAACCGAGAATATCCGGGTAGCGGTCGTGGGAGGGGGTTATAGCGGTGTGGAGTTAGCTTGCAAATTAGCAGATCGCTTGGGGAAAAAAGCCAAATTGCGCTTAATCCAACGAGGGGATAAAATCCTCCCTAGAGCCAGTGAGTTTAACCGCAATGCAGCTCAAGAAGCTTTAGAGTCGCGAAAGGTATGGCTAGACTTAGAGACTGAGGTGTGCAAAATAGACGCCGACAGTATCTCCCTATCCTATAAAGGACAAATAGACACCATTCCTGTAGACTTAGTCTTGTGGACCGTAGGAACCAGAGTCCCAGAGTTAATCCAAAACCTCCCCCTGAAAAAGGACCACAGAGGAACCCTCACCACCACCTCCACCTTGCAAGTAGCAGAACAACTCCATATTTTTGCTCTGGGAGACATAGCTAACTGTAAGGATGCTACAGGGTTGGAAGTTCCAGCCACTGCTCAAGCAGCTTTCCAACAAGCAGACTACTGCGCCTGGAATATTTGGGCTTCTATAACGAAACGCCCACTTCTTCCTTTCCGTTACCAAAATTTAGGGGAAATGCTCACTTTAGGAGCAGACAATGCAGCCTTGGCAGGTTTGGGTATCCAATTAGACGGTCCTTTAGGCTATATTGCTCGCAGGCTAATTTATCTCTATCGCTTACCCAGTCTCAAGCACCAGTTGAAAGTGGGTTTAAATTGGGTTGCTGCACCCATAATAGACTCTCTCAACATCAACCCCTCCTAACCCCTCCGCGCCTCTGCGCCTCTGCGTGAAACATTCTTAAAACCCATGATTTTACAAATCCCCCCAGAGCTGGAAATGACAAACGACCAGTTTTTCCACCTCTGTCAACTCAATCCAGATTATCCCATGGAACGTACCGCTACAGGAGAATTGATGATTATGTCCCCAGCAGGTTCGGAAACAGGGAATCGGAACTTGAAATTAGTGCAGCAACTGGCTAATTGGACAGACAAAGATGGTACAGGTATCGCCTTTGATTCCTCAGCAGGCTTTACCCTTCCCAACGGAGCAACTAGAGCACCTGACGCAGCATGGATTAACCTAAAAAGGTGGAACGCTATTCCCGGTTCCGTGCAGGTTAAATTTGCTCCCCTTTGTCCTGATTTCGTCGTAGAGTTGCGCTCCCCCACCGATAGTCTCCCCATTTTAAAAGATAAACTGCAAGAATACATGGAAAATGGCGCCTCTTTAGGCTGGTTAATTGACCGCCAAAATCGCCAAGTTTATATTTACCGTCCATCCATGGAAGTAGAATGTTTGAATAATCCGGCTACTGTGAGTGGCTATCCCATCCTACCAGGTTTTCTCCTGAATTTGCAACCAATTTGGTAATCTACCTTGCGCCTTTGCGCCTTTGCGCGAAACTCTTACCCCACGGAGAATAATCAAATGACTATTCAAATAGAATCAGATTTAAAAGAAGTCCTCGGAGAAATTAATCATAAACTGGACACTTTACAGAAAGACGTCACAGATATCAATTTGAGGTTAACCAAGGTGGAAACCAAACTTAAAGGATCAACGGAAGATATCAAAGATATCAAACGTTCACAACAAGCACAAATCTGGACATTGATTGGCATTCTCATCACAGCAGTGGGAGGGTTTTTAGTAGCTGGAGGACGTTTTGTGTTGTCAGCCAATCCTTAAATCATTAATTGTTAGCTCATAAGGGTTGGCTCAAACTACCAACAGTCTCGGTTGGACAATGCCCACCCTACATATTACTTGTCTTTATCCCCCTTTTTTATTCCGGAAGTAGTTGATATCCCCTACTGCTACTATACCAATAATCCCTGGTACATGACCAAACTCAAAAGGTACGGGAGTTGCCGATTGTGCAAAAGCTACTTGCGCTGTGCTTACAAAACTAGGGTTGCCATAATTAAAGAAAATATCTAGGAAAACGTATCGAGTTGAATAGGGTGTGAAAGTAAATACCTGAGCTTAAACTAAGTATGCTTCTTCTTTTGTTTTTGCTTCTGCTCGATTGGCAAAAGTCAAAACTAGGTCGTCGCCTGGATCTCTTGTATCATAAATACCATTGTTACGAAA
>JACONB010000069.1 GCA_014323965.1 Prochloron sp. SP5CPC1
AGATAGATAACTGCCCTCCCAGCTGGCAACAGTTAGGAGAACAGAACCCGGCTTACGCTCCGACTCTCTCTTTTATCCCCATCAGTTTTTTTCTAGGAAAATAGCTATCATTAGTAATCGGAATTGGAGAAGGAAACTCCGGTAGCGGTGTCTCAGTTCAAGTTACTGAAGAGGGTGCAACTTCAGAGAATATTGCCATCACTTTCGTTACCTTTTCCCAACCTACATACACTCCGCGCGAAGCACTAATATAATTCGTACTTCAGTAAGGTGCAGGGTAAAGAACCATTGTACACAGGAATCCGCCGAGATGTGCGGAGTCTTATTCTTTTCCCTAACTCCTTATTTCCCATCAACACGTAAGCTATCCAACCTTTGAATCGTTGTTTGAGAACGTCACTGAGCAATTTATAAAAATCTCCCAATTCTGCATTACTACCAATACGTTTACCATAAGGAGGATTGCAGATAATGATACCAGAATCTGTGGGAGCTTCGATTTGAGATAATTCTTGCAGGGAAAATTGGATCTGAGAATCTAAACTGCAATTTTGGGCATTACTTCGTGCTTGTCTTATCATATTAGAGTCGCGATCGCTGCCAAAAATTGGCGCTTTTAGTTCTGACAATTGACTATCTTGGGCATCAGTTTTTATCTTTTGCCAAAGAGTGGGGTCAAAATCCTTCCAAGTCTCAAACCCAAACCGCTGACGATATAGTCCTGGTGCTATATTTAACCCTTTTAAAGCTGCTTCAAGGGGTAAAATTCCCGAACCGCACAAGGGATCTAAAAATGGTATTGTTGGTTCCCATTTCGCCATATGTAATAATGCAGCTGCGAGGCTTTCTTTTAAAGGTGCTAAACCCATTGCTTGATGATACCCTCGACGATGTAAACTAGAACCAGAACTATCTAAACTCAATATACAGCGCCCCGCATTAATATGAGCATTAATTAAAATATCTGGGTTTTCTGTGTCTATATGGGAGCGTTTTCCTGTTTTGGTTCGCTGTTGATCTACAATAGCATTTTTAATCTCTAAAGCGGTAAAATGGCTGTGATTGAGGTTTTTATTCCCTCCCGTACAATTGACTGCTAAGGTATTGTTGGGTTCTAGATAGTCTTTCCATGGTATTTTATTGACGTTTTTATATAGTTCCTCTCGATTGGAACATTTTATCTCTTTTATGGGCATTAATACGCGAAAAATAGTCCTTGCCCAGAGATTGACTCGGTATAATAAAATTTTGTGCCCGAGAAAATGAACCACCGTAAAGTCCGGACGAACATTTTTCACTCCCAAACTTTCTAATTCCTGGGCGGCTATTGGTTCTAAACCACGAGCAACTGTAGCCAAATAAGGACGTTCATTGGTGCTCATTAAAGACAAATTCTTGACAGATATGCCAGCGTTTTCCATTGTGTATTAAGAGAGTTACCACAGGCACGATGAATTCAAAGTATAACTGCTGATGTTCTAATTCTGACCATGCTTTCCGGAAATTCTGTTTCGTTAAATCTCGGAAGGCTACGGTTATATGAGGGGTATAATGACGATTACTGCCCCCAGTACCCATAATACCACAAGATGACTGGAGATAGTTACTCAATTTTTTTTGAATTGTCAGCAGTTCTGGAGTTGAAATAACATTAATATATATTACCCGAGTTGAAAATGCCCCAAAGCCGTCGAGAGTTACTGGGATGGGGTTTTGGACCAGAGCAAATTCTGTTAGTTTTTGCTGGAGATTCGGTAATTCTGATCCGGACCAGTGAAACGGGGGTTGTAAAGTAATGTGAGGTGGAGATTTTTGGGCGGCACGACTATTATAAACTCTAGCAAAGCGCTGCTCGATGTGTCTGGCAATTTGTCCTACATTCTCGGGAGGAAGCAGAGCAATAAAAAATCGTTGTTGTCCTGGATTAATAATTACCATGGCCTGGTTTGTGAAGATAGAAGAAGGTATTGTGCCCAAAAGTACTTTCGATAGGTACGTACCCGCCCATATTGCCTATGTTCAGGAGTTAATCGCCCAAGGATACAAGGCTAGGAGTGGCTATTGGGGGGACTTTGGGGGAGGAATGCTGTTGTTTGAAGCTGATTCCATGGCGTCCGCTAAGGAAATTGTGGCACGAGATCCTCTGATTCAGAACGGTTGTGTTCGCTATAAGCTCCATGAATGGCGTATTGTAGCGAATTAGGAAAAAAGTTTTCCAAAAGGGTTGACAAGAATGGGAATCATCTGTTATCTTTGAAAAAGACTCGGATTCATGCGATCGCAACGCCTAAACCTTGTCAGGACCGGAAGGTAGCAGCAATACGGGATGCTTGAGATAGGCTTGGACTCCGAGTCTTTAACCTTAACAAGCATTTTTCTCTCTTCATCTTTTATCCTAGAGAAAGAACCTGATTAGACCACTGGGGTAATATGGCTGGTAATCTTTTTCAAAAAGCACTGTACATGGGCGTTGGTTTGGCTAATTATGCCGCTGAAAAGGCAGGAAAGACTCTGAAGGAATTGAGGACTGACGCTGAAAAGTTGGCCAACGAGATGGTTCAACGAGGGGAGATAACCACGGAAGAAGCCCGCAAAATGGTGGAAGAACTGGTGCAAAAAGCGCAAGAAAAACCCGTGGAACCGTCTCCTAGGCCGTCCAAGTCCGAACCCCGCTTGATTGAAATTGTCGCTGAAGAGGAGGAAGAGGCTGAGAAGGAACCGGAAAATTTGGATACCTTGCGTCAGGAAGTAGAATCTCTTCAAGATGAACTGCGTCGTCTGAAGCGAAATTAAGAATAAGAAGAGGTATAGCGCGATCCGGCGGGTTCGGGGTTCGGGGGACGCCAAGGGCGGTTGCTTCGCAATCGTTTTTTTAATTTGTAAACACCCCAGCGCGCACTGTTATAGATAAACAAAATTCTCTGCAAACCTTTGCAAACGTTAATAAATACCATTATTACTTGTTTTGGGATTGTCAAGACGAGAATCTTGTGTTAAATTTAAAAAGGCTAGTACCCTAGGTAACCCAAGGTGTTCACCGTACATCCTAGAGCGTTCATGATGGAAGAATGGGAAAAAGATTTGGAGAAGCTGCTGGAAACAGTAGCTATCGCTATAGAGACTGTTGCTGATGAAGTTACAGAGACCTTGGAGTTTGTTCTCGAAAGTCTGGAGGATGAGATTTTTCAGGCAATAGAAGATTTATCCCGGTTAATTTGGTTTGGGGAAGTCCAAGATACCCCTTTGGAAGATGAAGAAGTTAGTTTTGAGGAGTACAGGAGTACTTTTAAGTCAGAACCAACTTTACGAAACCATCCTGCTTGTGTAGACTGTTGTAACTATCATGGTGAAAGCTATGGAGGCAATTTCTTTGTCTGCGCTATGCATCCCTATGGTTGGGATGACGAAAATTGTCCCGACTGGGAACAGGGGGCAAAAAAACCTCAATGGGATGAACCTGTTGACCATTAGACCAACGCCCCATATCAAAGGAAAGTTCATCTGCTTGTTCCCCATAGCGAATCATCCGATCTAAAGCATACCAAATATACTGCCAATTAAGATTATCTTCCTTTCCTATACCATTTAAAACCGTGAGGGAGAGTAAATCCGGGAAAAAACTGGTGTCTACTGTTGCTTGTTCGTGGTTGGCGTACATTCCAGGATAACCGGTTTCATCGGTAAAAGACAAGTACATCTTTTTTTTCTCCGTTTTTATACTGCCAAAAGCCTCTTTCCACTCATCTTTTGGTACAATAGTATCTTCATTACCATGGAGAATAGCAACGGGTACATTTAAGTCTACTCCTGTTTTTTTAACATCCACCACATCAGTGAATTGGGCAATGATATCCCCCAGAGCACCGGGAAAGTTCATCCTTGTACTAGGGATGGGGTTGGCAACCACAATTTGCTGAGGGAGCATATTATCAGGAAGTGGGGGGGTTTCTCTCTTGGCAAAATAAGTCCAACTGAGGGCAAACAGTCCTCCCAAAGAATGCCCAAATAGGTAAGTATCCACAGGGGTTGTGGTGGTAAAGTCTACCTCTTGGTATGCTCTTTTGGTACTTTTCAGGGCAGCTTTCAGCCAGTCATTCTGGGGGTTCAGATCCAGTTCCAAGGTGGCTTCTACTAACTCTTCAAAGGTTTCCCAGGGTGAATCAATAATTTGGTAGAACCGGTCCTGAAAGTTAGGATAAAAGACATAGTAGCCTTGTTTAACTAAATGCTCTAAATGAGCGCCGTAAATTTGCGATGGTCCCAAATAGAAACCGTGGAGGTAAATAACTGCCTTTGGTTTACCGTTCTCCCCATAATAGGGGTTCTGGGGAATGTAGATTTCAATATAGGTACCGTCTTCACAATTACCACACTTCTTTACTTCATAGTTAGGTGAGCTATAAATATTGGTGTAGTCTGGTTTGCTAGGGGGTTGAGGACGGAACCAGGAAGTGAGAGGACAGTCAAAAGAATTGAGAAGAAAGGCGATGAATGACATAATCTAGGGGTTAGGGCGGTTGCTATATGATAATATAATATCACACCTGGTAACTAGATTAAAATAATTGTTGGTTGGGTAGAGCGTCAGGGAAACTTAACAACACACTTCTATAGCAGTTAGCACTCGTGTATTTATAGACAGGGGGATAGAGAAATAGAGAGGTAGGGAGGTAGAGGGATAAGGGTAATTTGTGAGATACTAACATGGGTTGGCTGTTGGGTTTCGTTCCTCAACCCAACCTACATACTTAATCAGGGTAAATTGGGTGATTGAGTTATATTATAATTATACCAGAGTATTAAAGCAAGGCTTGCGCCCTGCAATTCAGGTTAAGGGCGCGGTGGCTAAAAATTAGTAATACGGAGTTGTTCTACATTCCAGAAAGGGCCACCGAGAGGAGAATATTGGATTCCCTGAATGCGATCGCGCACTGCACTGAGAGATAATTGATTCACCAAATAGATAAAGGGTAAATATTCCTCCGTCAAACGTTGAGTTTCGGCATAAATTTCTTTTCGCTTCTCCTCATCTAATTCCCGGGCTGCGTCGATATAGAGTTGACCTATTTTCTCTTCCCATTCTGCTACCTGACGACCTTCTATAGGTGTGCTTCCCGGTTGAGGTTTCTGATTGAACATGTGCAAATTACCATCGGGAAACCAAATATTAGCCCCACCATTGGGTTCGTTTCCTCCAGTTAAACCAATGAGATGACATTCCCAGTCTAAGGAATTACTCAATTTATCTACAAGGGTATTAAAAGCAATAGGTTGGAAATCAACTTTGATGCCTATTTTAGCTAAATCTTGCTGAATTTGAGAACCCAGTGCTTCCCGAATTTTATTCCCTGCGTTAGTAATTAAGCTAAAGCGGACTTCATTCCCTTCTGGATCCAACAATTGATTATCTTCGTTGTAGGTAAAACCTTCGGAAAGCAATAATTGTTTCGCCTTTTCTTGATTGTAATCATAGCCTTTCAAACCCTGATAATAATAGGGAGACTGGACAGAAATAGAGGAGTTTTGGGGTGCTCCCAGTCCCCGATAGATATTGTTGATCATCCGTTGTCTGTCAATGCCATAAGCAACTGCTTGTCTGAATTTTACATTATTGAACCAGCGAGATTTAATGGGGTCTACCAAGGGTTTCCCCTCTCTTATCCCTGTGTTGAGATTGAAGGAAATAAAGGTAGTTCCGTAAGCAGGACCACCGTTATAAATGGTGAATTTACCCCGTTGTTCCTCCCGTTTCAGGAGGGAAAAATATTCCGGGCTGACACCGATAGAGTCCAAACTCCCGGAACGAAATTGCAAGAATGCGGTATCGGTAGATTCCACAATTTCCCAGACGATTCGCTGGATATGGGGGAGTTGTTCCCCTGTAGCGCTTTTTTTCCAGTAATAAGGGTTCCGACGAAAGATAATGCGCTGACTGGTGCTGTAACTTTCTACTTCATAAGGACCGTTGACGATAATTTCTTCTGGGGGGGTATCTATTCCCCATTTGGAGAGAAAGAGGGGGTCTCCGTCTGGGTCTTCTTTCTGTACCGACTCCCGCAAAACATGAGCTGGTAAGATAGGTAGTTCTGTACTACCGAGAAAAGGAGCGAAGGGTTCGGGAATGGTAAACTCCACTTGTAAGTCCCCCAGTTTGCGGACTGTGGGGAGAGAGCGACTTTGTCCTACTCTCAGACTATCCCTAGCGTTGGAGGGGATATCTTCATTGAGATACAGTTCATTATAGCTGAAGATGACATCCTCTGCGGTTAAGGGATAACCGTTTGACCATTGCAGACCGGGTCGCAGGTTAAAGACAATCTTCAGTTTATCTGGGGATACTTCCCAAGATTCTGCTAGAGCTGGTTCTTTTTTCCCTGTGATAGGATTCTCTGTAATTAAACCTTCGTAAGTGAGACCGAAAATATTGGGGGACTCTTGGGAGAGCACAGCGTTAAAGGTTTTCGGATCGCTGAGAATCGCTTGTACTATTTGGGGTACTTGATTCTCTGAGGAGATGAAGTTGGTCGAACTGCAACCCCAAAGACAGATAGCGAGTAAAATGGCTGTTAAGGAACACAGTATATTGGTCATTACAGTCTAACTATACACCCTATATCCTATACCCTAGTTGGTAAAGAACAGAAGTTTAGTAATACCACCGACGACAGCAAGAATTAGAGCTGTCAAGGTAGTGTAACTTATCTTCTCTGAATTTTCAAGTCGTTTGTCCCGACCATTTATTTTTTCGGCAAGCTGAATTTGGGAGTTTTACTTCCCACATGATTGCTTGGTGGCTGATGTTGTCGAAGCACCCCTGTATGTCCAATTCCAGTACCCATTTCTGGTGACCATTGGCTTGCCACGCTCTATCAGCAATTGTTGGGATACCTGTTACACCGAAGGTGCCGCCCAAAGCGTCCCTTAGATTCTCCTCATTAGCGGCAGGGTCACTTTCGTGTCTGATTCCGCCCTGTCCCCCCATAATGAACCTCCTCTGTCTATCCTCTTCCTTTATACAACATCAACCTATAGTTTTGCAACCCCTTATCTACTTATTTCTACATTTATCTACATCTACATTTTGCTACTTATTTGCCTACTTATTACCATAAATATCCCTTATGATGATATCTATAGTCGCACTAGAGGAGCAAAGAAGATGAAAACCCACAACCTTATCATGATCCCTGTAGAATTTAGTAACCCCACACCTCCCCCAGAGCAACTGGAAACATCAATGAGTCCCATAATTGCGATCGCCTATTTGTCCTATATACTACTAAATGTAGTGTAAATAGTTTCAATTATAAGAAAAATGGTACCCAGAGGAAGAGAGGAGGGTGAACAATAAACCTCTTCCTCACCTGGTGTGGTGGGCAACTGATACCCCTCCATAGACAGTGAAGGTGGGCAATGCCCACCCTACGGTTTGGCGGGCGGGCGCAAGCCTTGCGCCCCTACAGTATAATTAAAAGACAGCAATTTCAGCCAGAAAGCAGGATAATTCATCTCCAACCAAGGTTGTAACTTCCCCAACAACTTAGGAAACCATCCTATGAGGAGAAAACCCATGAAAGCGTCCCAAGTAAAAGCCAAATAAGACCCAAGCCAACGGAGCATATCCTTGCTCCCAGCCATTTCCCAAATCCACCCAATCAGAGCGGGATTTTGCCATGCTGCTTTCAGTGCTAAACGGTTAAACATAAGCCAATTTGTCCTATCTTTAATAAAGGTATCCCCCACTTCCGCAGGTTCATCAGCAAGGACACCAAAGAAAGTGTTCA
>JACONB010000070.1 GCA_014323965.1 Prochloron sp. SP5CPC1
GCCCCTTCTGGACAGAAGGTGGGATGGTTTGCTGCATAGAGAATCGAGTTCACCACTTGACTATAGGTGCAAGGGTTGGGAAAGAAGGTGGAAAACTTATCTTTGTGAGAATACCCCCGATAACTCCAACGCCCACCATAAATTCCTTGGCTGTTTTTCGGCTGGGTGACAACGAATTGGGCGATGGTTACTGGATTTTTACCCTTGGGACGGGAGTGAAATCCCTTTGCCCTCCCATTGCGCCATTCCCCACAGAAAATATGGGGAAGATTTACAGGGGGATTGGAGGAAGACCAGTGACGTAGGGCAGGGCAGTTTACCTGTGCGTCAGCAGGATGATGAATAACTAGGGTTATAGTGAGTGTTGCCAGCACAGAGATTAAAAAAGTGGCCAAATATTTATTATGCTGTTGAAACATAAAACAGTTAGATTAGTTGAGTTTGTATTTAGTCTAGACTAAATTATAGCAATCGCCAAGACAGTTGAGAGATAATAATTCCATGCACGCCTTGTAAAATATTGCTTTTACCTATACCTCACCAGACTAACCCACTTTTGTAAGAATGTGCTATTATGAAAATGAGTTGAATTTAGAGGGACAAATATGTCAAACGTGATGGCTCAAACTCAAGCGCAAGCAGTTGAAGAAGGCTCTAAAGTGACCGGCGAGGTGGCTGGGGCGTTTCTGAAAGACTTTGAAGCTACTAAGGTAGAAGCTGCTCAGACTCCCGAAGAAGCAGAAGCAGAAATTGAAGAAATTTTCATCCAGCTTCGGTGTGCAGATGCTAGAATCGAGAAGGATCAAGCCGAGATCCAAAGACTCAAGAAGGAGAATAACGCTCTCACAGCTGATTTGTGGAAAATCTTGAGGAACTTATGTGGCTAAAACTATTTGAGTTTGGGAAACAGCTCTTGAATCTTAAGCGTCAAACCGAGCAAAATACATCGGATATCAAGGATTTGCAGCAAGAGGTTAAGGAGTTAAAAGAAATGGTCAGGGAGCTAGCACAAACTGTTCAACGAGATCGGGAAAACAGGAGCCATGAGGTAGAAAAACTACAACTTAGCCTAGAAAATGCTCTTCTCAAGATGGAACGACGTTTTTTTCTAGGGAGCAAAAATGCCCAGCAGCAAGATGAGGAAGTTTAGCTGTTGCATATCTAACTCATTTTCTCAATTAGTTGAAAATTTCGCTCCACTTCAGCAGCAAGGGAACGATTGTGAGGATCTGTTGTTATTGCTTTCCTTAAGTATATTTTAGCCTTGTGGAATTGTTTGGTTTGTATTAGCTCTCTGGAACGCAACTGATAGGCGATCGCCAGCCACTGACGTACCTCTGGATCTTCGGGACACCTTTGGGCTAAACCTTCCAATAAGACGATACCACGAGCAAATCTTCGTTCTTTGAGTAACTGCTGTAGTTGCTTATAAGCATCCCACTTCAACTTGTACTCGTAGGGGGAGTTTGAGGGAGACTTTACTTCTGGATTTGTCGTAACTTTAGTCACCTTACGGACATTGGGTATATCTGACAACTGGGTTTTTTCAGTTCGCTCCAAGACATTTAGGAGGAATTTATAAGCATTTGTCACGTCAATGAAGTGAGCTGCTGCAACAGGGTTTCCCCCATTAGTATCGGGATGATAAAGTCGTGCTAGACGGCGATAGGAAGCTTTGACATCCTCTAGTTTAGCTCCAGAATGTAAACCCAATAAGTTATAGCAATTAACCAGATCCATTTATCCTAGGGTGTGGCAGGAACTTAATAAATATAGCACCCTTGATTGATGGATGTAGATGTAGGTTGGGTTGAGGGACGAAACCCAACAGCGTCAACTTATTGGGTACCACGGTAAACCCAACCTACGATTATTTTGGTCTGGTTACCGGATGTGATATTTATTACACGGGGCGCTCATCGATTACTTTGTCAATTAAGCCGTATTCCTTAGCTTCTTCGGCAGACATAAAATAATCCCGGTCCGTATCTTTTTGAATCTTCTCCAGATTTTGACCTGTTCGTTGGGCGAGGAGATCGTTGAGCAAACTGCGAATGCGCAGAATTTCCTTGGCTTCTATCTGGATATCGGTAGCTTGTCTGCGCCCCGTTCCTCCCATAGGTTGGTGAATCATGATCCGGGCGTGAGTCAGGGCCAGTCGTTTACCTGGACTTCCTGCTGCTAACAAGAAAGACCCCATAGAAGCAGCCAAGCCGACACAAATGGTGACTACCTCCGATTTGATATACTGCATGGTGTCAAAAATAGCCATACCAGCAGTGATGGAACCGCCGGGGGAGTTGATGTACAGATAAATGGGCTTGTTAGGATCGTCGGAATCCAGATATAATAGTTGGGCAACAATAGCATTAGCCAGCCCATCGGTTACTTCTTGACCGAGAAAGAGAATTCTTTCTATAGCAAGGCGGTTGTAAATGGAGATCCATTGTTCATATTGACTACCGGGGAAGCGGTATGGAACTTTCGGGACACCAATAGGCATAGCAATCTACTTTTCTTATTATTGGTACTATCGTGGTAAGTTAGCTTGAGGAAGTTCTTTGGTACTTTCCAAAATGCGATCGATTAAGCCGTATTCTTTGGCTTCCATCGGAGTGAGATAAAAAGTTCGGTCTGTATCTTTAGCAATTTTCGACCGGGTTTGACCCGTATTTTGGGCGAAAATCTCCAGCATGGTTTGCTTATTGGTGAGCACCTCTTTAGCGCGGATCTGAATGTCTGTTGCTTGCCCCTGAGCACCGCTGCGAGCTTGGTTAAGAACGATGGTACCGTGGGGCAAACTGGCGCGACAACCTTTTGTTCCCGCAGAAAGAATCATGGCTGCCGTTCCCATAGCCTGACCAATACAGATGGTATGAACGGGAGGTTTAATGTAGCTCAGGGTATCGCAGATAGCAAAAGCTTCCGTTTCAAAGCCGATAGCGTCTCCTGTATACCAAGACGTACCTGTGGAGTTGATATAAAAAAAGATGGGCTTTTCGGCGTCGTCAAATTGCAAGTAGAGCAGCTGAGCAATAATTAACTCTGTTACATCTATACCTACGTTCCTTTTTACCTCGTCTGATGAAAAGAGGGGCATTCCCAAGTAGACAATGCGCTCTTTGAGCAAGAGGGATTGTAAATCTGGGGGTGGTGTCCGGTAGTATGCGTCTCCGGCGTAATAGGGAGCTTGTACTGCCTTAATTGGTGTCATCATTTCAGTTGGGTAGTCTTGATTGGATTATAGCGCTTTGCGCGGCTGTGGGGTACCCCATCACCAAAACACGGGATAAATATTGAGATAAGGTATAGGCATCTACTCCCAATTCTGTTCGCTCTTTTGCTGCTCTAATTCCAGCAGTAGCGTGCCACCAAGCAGCAGTAGCTACTATGGCTTCTTCAGGTGGATAAGTACCCCTTATTTGAGCCATTAAGCCACCCATTAAACCAGTCAGTACATCCCCACTCCCACCCCTGGCAAGGGCTGGTGTACTGGAAGGAACCAGCCATACAGAGCCTTTTGGATGGGCGATTGCCGTCCGAGCTCCTTTGAATAAAACAATGGCTCCACTCTGTGCTGCTGCTTCTTTAACTGCCCTAATTCTATCTTGATGAGGATTGCTTATTTGAGGAAATAACCGTCTAAACTCTCCCAAATGAGGTGTCAGGACTGTGGTGGTTTTTCGTCGGGATAAAGTCTCTATAGTACCCAATTCAGCAAGGATATTTAAACCATCTGCATCTAATATGAGGGGACAAGTAGCGGTTAAGACCTTGCTGACAACTTCAAAAGCATCTAGAGTTAAGCCAGGACCGCAGGCAATGATGTTAAATTGAGTCAAGTCTAGATCGGGTAAATGGGCGATCGCTCCTGTTTCTGTTTCCGAACATTCTATAATTAATGCTTCTGGTAAATGACCAACTAAGAGAGGTTTTAAAGATCCAGGTACAGCAATAGAAACCATTCCTACCCCAGAAGTTCTCGCTCCCAAACCAGTTAAAATAGCCGCTCCAGCATAGGGACGGGAACCGCAAATTAACAGCAAATGTCCTTGCTGATATTTATGAGTTGTACTGCTACGGGGTAGGGGCAAATATTCACGAGCAAAAGTTGCAGTTATCTGCCGTATGGTTGGGGTTTTGGGGGAAAGAAAAGAGGGGGGAATACCAAAATCAATTAATTCTGTCTGACCCAGATATTCTAAAGCTGAATCTTGAAAGAATGCTAACTTCCACAAACCCAAACAGAGGGTGTGGGTAGCCCTGATAGCAGTTCCTAAAACTTCTCCCGTATCCGTATGAAGTCCTGAAGGAATATCTATACTGACTATAGGTAAAGATGTTTCGTTTAGTTGATTCACAGCTGCGGCAATTTTACCGGATAGGTGACGAGTCAAACCAAAACCAAATAACCCATCGATAATGACATCACAATTGAGCAATAGTTCTATGTCTTCATAGAAAGGAATGCCCAAACTAGCAGCATAGTTCCCATGTTGTTCCGTTAATTCCTTCAGCTGCAAAAGAGGACGATAAACTGCTACCTTAAAACCAGCGAAATGCAACTCTCTCCCAACTACTAAAGCATCTCCTCCATTATGACCCGGACCTACTAAAATACCCACTTTCCCAAACTGAGAAGGAGGATAGAGTTGTTGTATGCGAGCAGCAACCTTACCTGCTGCCTTTTCCATTAAAGCAGCTACAGGCATGCCCGCTGCAAAAATCCGCCCTTCAATTTGGCGCATTTGTTCCGCCGTGACTACTATGGATTCTATCTGTTCTCTCATAAGTAATAATGGTAGTGCTATCCTAGGCTTTTGGTTTAATCCTCACTACTCTAGCTTGTAAGCCGTAGGCTTCTAATTCTTCCACTAGCTTTCGCGCATTCTTTTTTTCCAGGAATAATCCCGCTTGGATCTTACCCTCTCCAGATCGCACAAAGGCTTGGGGTTCTATTCTTCGTACCTGTGCTAGGATGAGGGCGCTATCGCCACGCACTTCAACCCGATAAGTTCTTTTGTTTTTATTTCTCCTATTGGTGACTTGGGGAGTGGGTTGAGGTGGGGTGGGAGTTTGGCGAGGTAACGCTCTTGGAGAACGGAATTCCAGTACTCTAGAGTTATTGGTAGAACAGGGAATGTTCTCAGCTCTGGTTGCAGTCCCCCCCAGGAGGAGCAGACTTACCCCTAGGAGGAGTAGAGGCTGGCGATTCTTTAATTTGGTCATTTTGCTACAATGAAAGCATTGGTGACTATAGTATAAGAAATTGAGTCAGAAAATTTAACGAGTTCGATGAACAAAGTTGTTGTGGGTATGTCTGGGGGAGTAGATAGTTCCGTTGCAGCAGCTACTCTCCATCATCAAGGATACGAAGTCATTGGTTTAACCCTCTGGTTAATGAAGGGGAAGGGGCAATGCTGTTCTGAGGGTATGGTAGACGCTGCGACAGTCTGCGAACAATTGGGTATTCCTCATCATATCGTGGATAGTCGCCAATTGTTCCAAACTCAAATAGTGGACTACTTGGTTTCCGGTTACGCTCAGGGGGTGACTCCTTTACCTTGTTCCCAGTGTAATCGGACGGTGAAATTTGGCCCCATGTTAGAATATGCTAAGGAAAAGTTGGGTATTGACCAGATCGCTACGGGACATTACGCTCGGATTAGGTATGATGAGGCACTGGAGCGCTATCAGTTATTACGAGCAGCAGATAGGAATAAGGACCAGTCTTATTTTTTGTACGACCTGACCCAAGATTTGCTAGCGGGCTCCCTCTTCCCTTTAGGGGAGCAAACTAAGGCAGATACCCGACGAATTGGGGCTGAATACCATCTCAAGACAGCGGATAAACCGGAAAGTCAGGATTTATGTTTGATTGAGGCTCACGGTTCTATGGGGGCATTTTTAGATAAGTATTTGGGCCCAAAGGAAGGGGAAATTGTAGATACTAAAGGTAATATACTAGGACATCATCAAGGTATTCATAACTATACTATTGGTCAGCGGCGAGGACTAGGAATAGCTGCTGCACAACCTTTGTATGTAATTGGTTTGGATGAGGCAAAGAATCGAGTTGTGGTGGGGGATCGCTCTAATGGTGCTGGGTCCGAATGTACTGTGGGGCGGATGAATTGGGTTTCCATCGCCCAACCCGCTACACCAATTCAGGTTGAAGCACAAGTGCGGTATCGGAGTAAGGCAGTAAAAGTGAATGTCATTCCTTTGGGTGATAATAGAGTTAAGTTAATCTTTGCAAAACCTCAATTTAGTATTACTCCCGGTCAAGCCGCTGTTTTGTATCATGGGGAAGTATTACTAGGAGGAGGTATTATTGAATCCCAGATAGGATAAAGGAGATAACAATGGTTTGGGAAAAAGGACAGAAGTTGCGGGATGGGAAGTATACTATTGAGAAGGAATTAGGACGGGGACTTTTTAGTATTACTTACCGCGCTCGACGTCGAGAAGGGAAGATTGTAGCCTTGAAAGCTCTTAATGAGGAGTTGCGATTTCATAAGGATTATGAGAGGTTAGAGACAATGTTTTTCGGGGAAGCTGTTAAGCTGGCTAAATGCAACCATCCTCATATTGTCAAGGTAGAGACACCATTTAAAGAGGGGGAGATTTGGTGTATGCCCATGGAATATATTGCTGGAGTTGATTTGGCTAAAAGAGAAAACCCGATTTTGCCAGAAGAAGAAGCTTTAGAATATATTTGCCAGGTTGGGGAAGCTTTGAGTGAAGTTCATCGTCAAGGATTATTGCATCGAGATATACGTCCATAAAATATCATGGTGCGAGCAGGTAAAGGGGAAGCGGTGTTAATTGATTTCGGTCTCGCTTTGGATTTTGATGAGGAACTAACTCAGATTCGCAGGTCGGAGGTTGCTGAGGGTTTTGCTCCCCCGGAGCTATATTCGAGAGAGGGAAAACAAGGTCCATATACAGATATTTATGCTCTCGGAGCTACTTTATACGCGCTCTTGACCGGGGAAACTCCTGCTTCTGCTATAGAAAGAAGTTTGAATAATGTCCGTTTAAAACCGCCGCGCAAAATTAATTGGGGAATCAGTAAGAAGGTGAATAAGGCTATTCTTTGGGCCATGGAATTGAAAGCAGAAAAACGCCCTCAGTCAGTTGAGGAATGGTTGTATTCCATTGAGCCTGGGAGTAATGGTACACAGAGGAAAAAGAAAATTAATTGGACTTTAGTTTGGGGGGCGATCGCTGCTATGGGAGCTTTATTAGGAGCAGTTCCGCCATTGTTAAACTTGGTTAATAATTCAGGTACGGAGCAAGAAAGTGAGGTTAACCCCAGCTCAACTCCTATAAACGCCGATGAAGAGGAGCAATAAGGATGGTTTTGGCAAAAGGACATCAATTGTGCAGGGGCAAATATACCATTGAAAAGGTGTTAGGACGGGGAAATTTTCGTATTACCTACCTCCCTCGGGATAGAAAAGGAGAACCTGTAGCGCTGAAAACTCTCAAAGATGAGTTGCATTATAGCCAGGACTTTGAGAGGTTGCAGCAGCCGTAGGTTGGGTAGAGCGCAAGCGAAACCCAACATTTGTGAGGTTGGTGCTGTTGGGTTTCGTCGTAGGGTGAGCAATGGAAAAAAAATTTGGTACCTTACAACGAAAGTGAATTGATTATTGCCCACCAATCTTAAGGCGATCGCCCTCTATATAGAAATGAGTTATAATAATCAACTAGGCTCCAAAACTTGTTCAGCGGATTTGTATAATCCAATCACAGCTCGTCATTTATTTAATCCCGGACAAGTATTGGAAGGATGATTCGGAATATAATAGATATATAGCCCAATTCAAGCAAGAAGCACAGAAGTTAGCCAACTTTTCTAGCGACTCTCATCCCCATATAGTTCGGGTGCGAGACTTGTTCCAGGAAGAAAAAACTTATTGCTTAGTCATGGACTTTATTCCGGGGAAGAATCTGTTTCAGCTGGTTAAGCAAAGGGGAACAATACCAGAAGCAGAAATAGTACCCTATATTCAGAAAATCGGCGAAGCTCTAGCCTTCGTTCATGGAAAAGGAGTAGTTCATCGAGACGCTCACCCCGGTAATATTATCATCCAACCTAACGGCAAACCTATTTTAATTGATTTTGGTATTGCCAAAGACATTATTCCCGGTACCATGAGTTGGGGAAGGGAGGTAATAAGGGTTTTGCTCCTTACGAACAAATAGTGAGAGGGAGTCGAGAGCCAAATGTGGACGTTTACTGTCTCGCTGCTACCCTTTATTATGCCGTCACCAGAAAAAAACCTCCTACTTCCTTGGATCGCAAGCTTTATAATAGTCCCTTGACTGAACCGAAGGCAATTATTTCTTCTATAAGCGGGCTGGGGGGTGGGTACACCCCCCAGATCCGGGCAAAGCCCGGGTCGCCTCAACACAGCAATTTTGACAGGAATGGAGTTAGAAGCAGAAGATAGATCACAATCCATGAATGATTGGTTAGAAGCCCCTACCGCTCTTACCTCTGTGTCCTCTGCGCCTCTGCGGTTTATATAAATAATATATTATGACAAACAATACCACAAAAACACCCGGATTAGCTTCTCGTTTAGTTAATACAGTCCTCTCCATCAAACCTTTAGCAGACTTTGCCAAAAATCAAGCAAGGAAGATGATGATCCAAAGAGCAGAAGCTATCGGGGTACCTTGGCGAGAGAATGTCAAACAATTGCGTTCCCACGACTGGGAAAAAGAAATAAAAACAGTCCAAAACCCCCAGTTAACTTATCCTGACTATTATCTCACTTCCTTTCATGGTTATGAAAAGGGAAACTTGAGTTGGGACGCAGCTTTTGAGGTAGAATCAGCAGCCTATGCGGTTCATGCTAAAATTTGGCCAGAAGCAGGAGCACAAGGAGACTCCAAACTCCGTCAAAGTTATCATGACGTGCTCCAAAAGCAAATTGCAATTGAGCCAAAAACCATTTTAGACTTAGGTTGTGGCGTAGGGATGAGTACTTTAACTTTACAACAGATTTATCCCGAAGCCAAGATTACAGGAGTTGATTTATCTCCTTATTTTTTAGCCGTAGCCCAACACCTAGCTAAAGAAAAGAATGCTAGTATTAACTTGCTCCACAGTGCTGCTGAAGCTACCATTTTACCAGATAATAGTTTTGATTTTGTTTCTGCTTCCTTAGTATTTCACGAACTCCCTCAAGCACCAGCGGTGCAAATCTTGCGGGAGGTAAGACGGTTATTGCGTCTCGGCGGTTATTTTGCTCTTATGGATATGAATCCAGACTCCCAATTTTTCCGCAAGTTGCCCCCCTATATCTTAACCCTACTCAAAAGTACAGAGCCTTATTTAGACCAGTATATGACATTAAATATAAAGCAAGCTTTAATTGAAGCTGGTTTTCAGACACCAACTATTATTAGTAATAGTCCCCGTCATCGTACAATATTATCAGTGAGCACGTAGTAGGACAGTGAGCAGTGGGGTGTACCAACGGCTATCTGAAAGAATTAGTAGGGTGGGCATTGCCCACCAACAGGCGAGCGCGCCCCTAGATACCCTTGGATCGGAAATTGCGAATATTCGGTTCGGTTATACTAGTTGAGGATGAGTTACCATGAAAGAAACAAGAGGGAAGGCGCTATAACGGAGTTAATTAATTGTGGGGCAAAATTGGTTATTGCAAACATTAAGCGACGTTTTCAATGAGCAGGAACAGAATAAAGTTCAATTCCACAGACGTCATTCCAGATCTCAATTAACAAAAGCGCAACAAAAAGCTCAAAGGGAATGGTGCGGTGCCATAGCAGCTTTGGAAAGCTTACTTTTAATGGCCCATAATCAGTGTGGAGGACTGATTTTATCCGCCCCAGGGACCGTATTGAGTACTGATACCCTACTGGATCGCTTTTGTTAAT
>JACONB010000071.1 GCA_014323965.1 Prochloron sp. SP5CPC1
CTCCGGGCAAAGCCCGGGTCGCCGATGAGTTGCCCCTCACCAGACTGCTGCGATTTTTTGTTGAGGATATTGCCCGCAATAACCCAGAAACGGGTGGAAAAAGATTGAATAATGCTAGGGTAAGGCGATTGGGTCAGCGGATCTGGGATAAAGCAAACCCCTACCAGGTTATTAAGTACCAACACAAGTATAAAACTATTATCTGTTACCCACCAAACAACAAGTACAATCAGGATGAGTATAGAAAAACATAGACAGCAATTTCCAGCACTAACTGATAAGGTTTATTTTAACTTTGGCGGACAAGGAATCATGTCCAATGCTGTCTTGTCCAGAATTATAAATTGTCATAAATATATCCAGGAAAAAGGTCCATTTTCCTTGAAAGTCAACCTGGGAATGGAACAGCACATGGCTTCGATTCGGAAGGATATAGCTGCTGAAATTGGCGCTACCCCCTCCGAAATAGCCCTCACAGAGAACACTACTGTGGGCTGCAATATTGTCCTCTGGGGCATAAATTGGCAACCTGGGGACCATATTTTAATGACCGATTGCGAACACAATGGGGTGATTGCTATTGTGGGAGAAATAGCTCGACGTTTTCAAGTGGAAGTCTCTACTTGTCCCATTATGGACACCTTGAATCAAGAAGATCCAGTGGAGGTGATTGGTGCTCATTTGCAACCTAATACTCGGTTGGTAATTTTGAGTCATATACTTTGGAATACGGGTCAGGTTTTGCCTCTGGCTGAAATTACAGCCCTTTGTCACCAACAAAACATGCCAGTATTGGTGGATGGTGCTCAGTCTGTGGGGATGTTGCCTTTGAATTTACAGGAATTAGAGGTAGATTTCTATAGCTTTACGGGACATAAATGGCTTTGCGGTCCCGTGGGAGTTGGGGGGTTGTATATTAAGTCCGATGGGATGGAAAGTATTCAGCCCACCTTTATTGGTTGGCGGGGAGTAAACTTGGGACATAGGGGGGAACCTGTTAGTTGGCTATCTGACGCCCGACGGTTTGAGGTGGCTAGTTCTGCTTATCCTCTGTATGAGGGTTTGAGAGGAGCTATGACTACTCATAGTGAGTGGGGGAATGCTAAAGAACGTTATGAGCAAATTTGTGCTTTAAGTGCCTATCTTTGGAAGGGTTTAAGGGAAATAAAAGGGGTTAAGTGTTTGAAGGATTCTCCTCCAGAAGCTGGTTTGGTTTCTTTTCAGGTAATGGGAAATATATATAACCAAGAGTTAGTTCAGTCTCTGGAAAGAGGAGGCTTTTTGTTGCGGACTCTCGCAGATCCGGATTGCGTTCGCGCTTGCGTTCATTATTTTACCCTACCTGAGGAAATTGACCAATTGGTTGCCCAGATTAAGCAACTTTTATAGTATCATGATATAAAGTAACCGGTGAGTTTAAGAAATGCCAGATATCAAAACCCAATTAACTGAAGAAGTTGCAGACACAGAGTGGAAAGACTTAAAACCCCACGCTCAAAGAGATGCCTTAATTATCGTTCAAGAACCCCTCAACTTGCTTGACGTGGGGGTTGCGATCGCCCTCGATGACGTGCAAAAGGTACAATATTGGATTAGGAACTGGTGCAAAAACCCACCGCAGAGTACCTAAGTGCCTGTAATGCAGAACCAAATAAGAAATTCAGCACTTTAATCGTTCAACCATTCGTTATCGTTAGGAAAGTTTAGAAGGAAGGCTGTATTTTAAACAGTCCTACTCCCACAAAGACGCTTCCTTCCCATTCGTGGGATTCTTGGTTCAAATAGCCACCTTTTTATTGTTTAGAGTAAATGAAAAGTTTTCCGCTTTTATCTTTTCCTTCCAATTTTCAACCTGCTTGATTGAAAATATTTTCAATTGCCTCACCTTGGAAAATTCTGTAGATAAGTCGTTGTTGAGCTAAAACACGTTCATCCTTTTTAAAGTAAAAAGTTTTCTCAATGCAGTCTTTGTTCGTTGTAGATTCAAAAATCTCTTGAGAGTAGACTATTCCTCCTGGTAAGGAGCGGTCATGATTGTCGTGTACCCCTTGAATATTAATGATAAATAATCCTCCCTTGTGGAGACAATTTGCTATATTTTGCAGCGGGAGCACATTACTTTCATCATCAGTTAAATGAGTATAAAAGTCGCACTGACTACCGGTATCAACAAAGGCACACAGTCCACCGTTAAAAATTGCAACGTCAAACTGTTGGGGAATGGACATAGAAATAATGTCAGCTTCAAATAGTTTAGCGCGATCGCCCAACCGCTCTTTGGCAATTTCTAACATTGCAGCAGTATGATCCATGCCCGTCAAATTGTACTGAGGATCTATTTTTAAGAGTTGTTCCAACAATAAACCCGTTCCTACTCCAATTTCTATGATACTTTGATTCGGAACTACCATCGCCGCAATCGCCGTAGCTATTTCCTCCTATTTATAATACCCACTATTCATGAACAGATCGTAGTAATCAGCAATCCCAGTGTATTCATTCATAATCTAACTTTTATTCTTGTGGTACGGGTAAATTGTATCCTTGTCTCGGTTATTTGTCAAGAAAGGATAGGAAAGTCTAGAGGTTCAACTTCCCCAAGGTCCCCAAATAGCCAGGGTAATACCTGGTTTTTGAATATTGACAAACATAGTCTTACCGTCTGGTGCAAAGCAAACTCCTGCCAATTCGCTGGTATTCAGTGCATTCCGTCCTAACTTATACAGCTCTCCTTGAGTATTCACCCCCACTAAAAATTGCTCACCAACCCCGTCTTCGCACAGGATTAAATCCCCAAAAGGAGCCATTACAATATTATCAGGATAGTCCAACACTCCAGCTCCGGGGGACTCTACATATAATTCTATGGTATTTTGTGCTGGATTGTAGCGGAAAACCTGCCCTTTCCCTGCTTTTCCCCCACTGGTACAAACAAAGTAAATTTCCCCATTGCCGTAACAAATACCTTCACCCCGTTTAAAAACTGCTGCTCCTTTGGCTTGTGCTTCATAGCGCAGAGTATCTTTTTCTGGATCTACCTCTTCTATGGGTACCCATTCTACCCCCTTAGGTTCCCCCACAGGGAAATTGAGGCTGGTATTTACTTTCCCCATTCCTTTAATAACCAAAGCTTCCAGCACTCCCCCACTTTGGAGTTTACCGTATTCCTTGGGAATGAAGCGATAAAAGCAGCTATCTTCCCGATCTTCAGTTTGATAGACAATACCAGTTTGCGGATCTACGGCGATCGCCTCGTGGTTAAAGCGCCCCATGGCAACTAAAGGAACCGGTGAGTCCCTAGCACCACCTTTATGAGACACTTCAAAATTATAACCGTGTTTCTTAGAGACATTCAGAGGATTGCCCGGTTTATTAAACTCGGTGGTGGTAACGTCTTCCTCACAACTGATCCAAGAACCCCAAGGAGTAGTTCCTCCACCGCAGTTGCGGGAAGTTCCAGCGAGGGAAACTCGGTGATCTATTAGTTGGCGATCTGCCCCTACAATTAAAGTTGTAGTTCCTCCTGTAGATAAGGGGTCGTATTTCTGAAGCTCAGAAGCCATCACTGCTGAAGTGCTAGCACCATTTAGTTCATGATTGCGGACTAAAATCGTGGTCCCAAACTCACCTGGAAAAGCCCCCATACCATCGTGGGCACCAGGTACAGGTGTCCCATCGTTCATCATCTCCCCTGTCTTGGAGAAGGCGCGATATTGGAATCCGGAGGGGAGGTCGAATAATCCCTGGGGATCTGGTACCAAGGGACCAAAACCCTTCCCCGATAAGGATTTCCCCTCTCGCACTCGGGCATATAAACGCTGCAAAGGTGCTGCTAACACTACTCCTGTAGCACTAACACCTGTCAAGATTAAAAAGTTACGTCGTGATAAAGCCATAGATTTTATAATAAACCGCAGAGACGCAGAGGACACAGAGAGAGGGAAGAGAGAGGTGAGCATCGCCTCTCTCTTAGAGTATCAGAGTCAGATAAATTAAACTTTAGCACCAAACAAAGATAAAACAGTATGACAGAAATTATTTTTTTAGTCGAAAACGATCCAGAAGGGGGATATGTTGCTAGGGCGATCGGTGAATCTATTTTCACCCAAGCTAACACCATTCCCGAACTACGAGAAATGGTGAGAGATGCTATTCAGTGTCATTATCCTGATGGGGCAACTCGTCCAAAACTCATTCGTTTACATATCGTGCATGACGAGGTAATTGCTGCATGAAGTTGCCCAGAGACTTATCCGGCGAATACTTGGCTAAAGCTTTGGAAAAGTTAGGCTATGTTGTAGAGCGTCAAACCGGAAGTCATATTCGATTAACAACTCAATACAAAGGAGAACATCATGTTACAATTACAAATCATAGCCCAATTAAAATTGGTACCCTTAGCGCAATTTTACGGGACATTGAAAATCACCTTGGTTTAACTCGTGAGCAACTTCTTAAGCAACTATTCTCTTAGGGTTGATTTTAGAATAAAATAGCATATACCTCTCTCTGCGCCTCTGTGTCTCTGCGTGAAACTTATCTTCAAAGGAAACGACAGCTTGCCAAAACTCTTACAAATAGCCAAAATCATCGATACCATGAACAAATGGATCGGACGTCTCACCTCCTGGTTAATCTTAATAATGGTCTTAGTAGGAGTGTGGAACGTAGTAGGAAGATATGTGGGGCGTTTCATGGGTCAAAACCTCACCTCCAACGGATTAATTGAAATTCAATGGTACTTATTCGACCTAGTATTCCTCCTCGCTGCTGCCTATGTGCTAAAACAGGACGGTCATGTGCGAGTAGATATATTCTACAAGGGTTGGGGAACTAAAGGCAAAGCCTTAGGGAACCTCCTAGGCACCATCTTTTTCCTCATTCCCTTTTCTGCTATGGTGATTTATTATTCCTGGGGAACCATTATTAACTCTTGGAAGATATTGGAACAGTCTCCCGACCCTGGTGGACTGCCTCGCTATCCCATAAAATCCATGATTATTGTCAGTTTTGCCTTGCTTATTCTCCAAGGAATAGCGGAAGTGATTAAAAATTGGGCCATTTTACAGGAGGATCCCCATGACTTCTGACTGGTTAGGGGCACTCATGTTTGTGGGAGCATTATTCCTCCTGGCAACAGGCTATCCCGTAGCATTTGCCCTGGGGGGAACAGCAATTATCTTCGGTGCTCTAGGCTGGTTTTTGGGTATCTTCGACCCAGTTTTCCTCTCCGCCATGCCTTCCCGCATTTTCGGCGTGATGGAAAACTACACCCTCCTGGCTATCCCCTATTTTATCTTCCTCGGTTCCATGTTGGAGAAGACAGGTATTGCCGAGAAATTGCTAGAAACCATGGGTATTCTCTTCGGGCGTCTCCGGGGAGGTTTAGCCCTAGCAGTAGTGGTGGTGGGTGCTCTGCTCGCTGCTTCTACCGGGGTGGTAGCAGCTACAGTAGTGGCTATGGGTTTAATTTCTCTGCCCATAATGCTCCGTTACGGTTATAACAAAGAATTGGCTACTGGAGTAATTGTAGCCTCTGGTACTTTAGGGCAAATAATACCTCCCAGTGTAGTGTTGGTGGTGTTAGGAGACCAACTGGGCATTTCCGTAGGGGATTTATTTATCGGTTCCTTAATTCCTGGTCTAATGATGGCTGGAGCTTTTGCTCTTCATGTGCTCATTGTCGCCTTCTTGCGCCCGGAGTTAGCTCCTGCTTTACCCCCTGAAGTACGGGAAATTGGCAGCAAAGCTTTGACAAAACGAGTGTTCCAAGCCATGGTACCACCTTTATTGCTCATTCTGTTAGTGTTAGGGAGTATCTTTTTTGGCATTGCTACCCCCACAGAAGCAGGAGCAGTAGGCTCTTTAGGAGCGATAATCTTAGCTTGGGGCAATGAAAAATTAAATTGGGCAGCCCTCAAGTCCGTGTGCGAAGGAACCATGGCCATTACCAGCATGGTAATGTTTATTTTACTGGGTTCCACAGCCTTCAGTTTAGTTTTTCGGGGGTTGAACGGGGATGAATTGATGTTCAACTTGCTTGCTAACTTACCTGGGGGCAAGGTGGGTTTTCTCGTAGTTAATATGTTAACTATCTTTATCTTAGGTTTCTTTATTGATTTCTTTGAAATTGCCTTTATTGTCATTCCTATCTTTGCCCCAGTAGCAGTAAAATTGGGACTAGATTTAGTTTGGTATGGGGTGATTATTGGTGCTAATTTACAAACTTCCTTCCTCACACCCCCCTTTGGTTTTGCTCTCTTTTACCTCCGGGGAGTAGCACCCCAGGAAGTGAAGACAGAAGATATTTATCGCGGTGCCATTCCCTTTATCTTGCTGCAAATGTTAGTGTTGGTGCTGATTATTACTTTCCCCCAGACTGTTAGCTTTTTGCCAGGGCTGAATTAAGTTTCACGCTCCGGCGCTCCGGCGCGGAGAGGGTAATTGCTGTTATAATATAATATAACTCTCTCTGTGTACTCTGTGTCTCTGCGGTTCAAACCAAACATGAAACCTTTTTTAAAGTGGGCGGGAGGAAAAACTCAATTATTGCCCCAACTGGAGCATTTTTTTCCCCTAGAATTACATAATGATACTATTAAGAGGTATGTGGAACCTTTTATCGGCGGTGGGGCTGTGTTTTTCCATATTGCTCGTCATTACCAAGTTGAGGAGTTTTATCTTGCTGATATTAACCCAGAACTGGCGATCGCCTACCGTACTATTCAGGAAGATGTAGAATCTTTGATTCGCAAGTTGTTCCAAATAGAAAGGAAATTTAAATGGCTGAACGAAGAAGAAAGAAAGGTATATTATTACAAGATACGCTCCCAGTTTAATAGTACCAGATCTCATTGGGATAGTCAAGTATATCATCAAGCATGGAGTGAGAGAACAGCACAAACTATTTTTTTGAATCGCACTTGCTTTAATGGCTTATTTCGGGTAAACTCCAAAGGAGAGTTTAATGTACCCATGGGGAGATATAAAAATCCCACTATCTGTGATGAGGATAATTTGCGAGCCATTGCTAAAATACTGAAAAGAACTAAAATTGATTGCGGGGACTTTACTGAGTGCGAAGCTTTGGTAGATAAGAGTACGTTTGTTTATTTCGACCCCCCTTATCGACCCCTGAGTAAGACTGCTAACTTTACCTCCTACTCTAAAAATAGTTTTGAGGATAAAGAGCAATTAAGATTGCGGGATTTTTTGACTCGGCTACACCAAAAGGGTGCTAAACTAATGTTAAGTAATTCCCATGTCCAGGATGACTTTTTGGCAAGAGAGTATAAAGACTACTACATTGAACGAGTTAAAGCTAGTCGTTCCATTAATAGCAAGGGAGGGAAACGGGGTAAGATTGATGAATTGTTAATTATGAATTATACTGTCAACTAAAGATTCAGTCATCTTGTATTATTGTGATTAAATCCAACAATTTCTCATCCCTGAAAACCGCTCTCATTTATAGTGCAGTCTTCACCACCTTAACCCTAGGAGTCACACAAACCCCCGCTCACAGTCAAATCTTACCCCAAGTCTGGGTTTCTGGCGGAGTTAAAGATGGAGATATCAGCTATGGTATTGGAGCTAGACTTGTGGATTTTGGCGTGGAAGTAGGTACAGGAGAAGATGGATCTACCGGAGTAGATCTGCTAGCATTCCAGAACTTCGGGGTTGTTTCTCCCTATCTTGGTATCGGT
>JACONB010000072.1 GCA_014323965.1 Prochloron sp. SP5CPC1
GTAGCTTCCAGCTTGTCGAGGGGAATATCGTTAATGGATACCCCTAACAAGGGTGATCCCTTGCCCGCAAAAGCGCCTAAGTACTGTTTCGCCCCCAAGAGACTGTCCACTAAAAACAAGGAACTGTAACGGGCGACTAAGAGAATAGAAGCATTCAGTTGCTGGGCTATTTGCACCGCAGACAAATTAAACAGACTTCCTTCGGCGAGAGTTCCCGCCCCTTCTAATAAAACCAGATCGCTCCCCCCGTCTTGGCAGTAATCTTTGAGAGTTCCAGAGTAATCTGTGCTATCTTCTCCTTGAAGACGCTTCAATATAGTGTCCTCATTCAGATATAGCAGGGGCATCTTGACTCGATCTCTCCCTAAATTGAGGGTAGCGGCGATAAAACGGACATCTTCTTCGATGGCGCCCTTTGAGTCTTTACTGATAAAAGTTCCTAGGAGTTTCCCATAGGAAATAGCAATTCCCCGTTCTTGCAACTGGTGAGCTATTCCCAGGATCGTCGCTGACTTACCGCTGTAAGCTTCTGTTGATACAATGAGCAAATAGTTCGTCGGATTAACCACACCCTCACTCCTTATGTTTGGTTGACAACACTGGCTCTATCATTATTCCACCAGCAGCTTGCGGTAAAATCCATCGCTAAAATCAGTTGAGTGCCCCTCTGATTTCAGGTAGTTATCCATTAGAGCGATTAAGTACTTAATCAGCTCTGCATTGGACATGGTGATTTCGTAGCTCAAATCTGCGTTCTGATTAAATATTAATTGAAAGCGAGTTGATTCTAATGGCAGCTTCGAGACATCCCAGGTAGCAAGATAAGGAACGCCCTCACAGCCTTCAATTCCACGCTCTCCCTCTAAAGCGCCTTCTTTATATAGGCTAATTACCAAGGGCAGTAAATTACGTTGCTCCTTAGAGCAATAAGGTATATAAACAATTATCTCTTCTTGGCCAACAGGCTTAAGATGGTCTAGAGAAGGCATTGCTTTCCTATTATTATAATTATTTGATGATTAGGTTGAGCAAATTCGGTCATCCTTTAAGCATTGCGCCCATGATGGATCGCACCGATCGCCACTGTCGCTATTTTCTGCGTCAGATTACCCATCGTACTCTACTATACACGGAAATGATAACGACGGCAGCTATTGAACACGGGGATAGGAAAAAATTACTCGGCTTTTCCCCTGAAGAGAAACCCCTCTCTCTCCAGCTGGGGGGCGACGATCCCCAGACATTAGCAGAATGCGCCCGCATTGCGGAGGATTGGGGCTACGATGAAGTAAACCTGAATGTGGGCTGTCCCAGTTCACGGGTGGTGAATGGCCATTTTGGCGCTTGTCTCATGGCTCAACCGGAATTAGTAGCCCGAGGGGTAGAGGCGATGGTGAAAGGGGTTAACCTGCCCATAACGGTGAAACACCGCATCGGGATCGACGAACTAGATCGCTATGAAGACATGGCTAATTTCGTCCGCATCGTATCGGAAGCTGGATGTGCTCGTTTTACCGTCCACGCCCGGAAGGCTTGGCTGAAAGGTTTGAGTCCGAAAGAAAATCGCCTAATTCCTCCTCTGCGCTACAGCGACGTTCACCGTCTGAAACAAGAATTCCCCCACCTGTTCATCGAAATTAACGGTGGTATCACCAATCTAGAGCAAGTTAGAGCACAATTGCAGTTAGTAGACGGGGTGATGATGGGGCGGGCTGCTTATGACAATCCCTATGTTTTAGTAACTGTAGATAGGGAAATCTATGGGGAACATCTTCTCCCTCCAACTCGACACCAAGTTGTAGAAGCTATGCTACCCTATATAGATTATTGGGTAGGACGGGGAGTCAAACTCAACGCCATTACCCGACATATGCTCCAGCTTTTTGCTACTGTACCCGGTACCAAGGTATGGAAACGACATATCAGCGAGAATGCCCATCTCCCCGGTGCTGACTCTGATGTAATTGTCGCTGCTTTGACAAAACTGCCTGGCGAAAACCCAGGGCCACGAAAATGTTCGCCAAAGTGAGAAAGAATTCTGCACTACCGTGAAGCCAGTCTACATTAGCCAAAGAGCGATGGTAATGGGTTTGAGCATAAATACCGGCGGGAATGGTAACCATAACGAAAACCAAAAGCAGGTAAAAGCCAATTATTGCCAAACGGGGGGTTTTCCCTGCGAAAGTGAGAAACCACAAAAATCCCAAATAGGGAAAGAGGGAAAGAGCAAAGAGGGCATCTTTAGATATCATTTCCTCTCAGGCTGAGTTCCACTACAAATCCACCAGGCAGCCATACAGAGGGTACAATTACCCACCACTGTCATGGAGGCTTGGAGGGTAACCAGCCACCCTAATGATTCAGCATTGTCGAAAAAGTGCCAAGTACAGGCACACATGGCACTCACCAGGGCTGGTAACATGGCGATCGCCAAACCCCACCAATGGCGCTCCCCTGTCACTTCTCCATAAATCCAAACAAACCAAATAGCGGCTGTCCATTCAATGACGCTGGAGATGTGAATTATCCAGGTAGGAATTGAAAGAGCATGCATAAATTTTAGTTAACTTAACAAATTTTTAATGTCTAAAATCTCAATAGAGCATTCAACCTCCCAAATATATTCTATAGCAATTCGCGCCTATTTACCACTACCTAACAATAAAAGGGGCAATATTGCCCACCATATTCTATCTTTTTTTCGGTTCCTTCCTCCTTACCAGACCAGATTCTCGGTGGGCAGCTCTTTCAAGGCACCTCTACCTATTAACCTAAAACAACACCCCGAACACCACATAGGCGGTGCCTGCACTAGACTTGCCGTTGGGATCAGCACTCGCTGCGCCAATAATTAGGTCGTCGATACCATCCCCGTTGATGTCTCCTGCTCCGCTGAAAGCAGATCCTACATCGTGACGATGACCAACACCATTGAGGACAAAGCCGTTGCTACCATCTATGTTAGAGAGGTTAAAACTAGCTGCAAATTCTTCATCACTCCCAAGGACTACATAAATCTCTCCCGAACGATAGGCATTGGGGTCAGCCAAAGGAGCGCCGATAATTATGTCGTCGATACCATCGCCGTTGATGTCTCCTGCTCCGCTCACAGACTCGCCTGAAGCGTCAACGCTATCAATACCTAAGAGGACAAAGCCGTTGTTACCATTTAGGTCAGATAGGTTAAAGCTAGCATCAAATCCTGAATCACTCCCGAAGACTACATAGGTCTCTCCTGCCCTATCAATGCCGTTGGGGTCAGCCCCAGGAGCGCCGATAATTATGTCGTCGATACCATCGCCGTTGATGTCCCCCGCTCCGCTTACTGATCCGCCTGAATTGTCACGGCTATCAATACCATTCAGGACGAAGCCGTTGTTACCATTTAGGTCAGATAGGTTAAAGCTAGCATTAAATCCTGAATTACTCCCGAAGACTACATAGGAGGATCCTGCGGCCTGATTGCCGTTAGGGTTAGCAAAAGCAGTGCCGATAATAAGGTCATCGATACCATCGCCGTTGATATCCCCTGCTCCGCTCACAGAAGAGCCTGAATTGCCAGAGCTATCAATACCATTCAGAATGAAGCCGTTGCTACCATTTAGGTCAGATAGGTTAAAGCTAGCATCAAATCCTGAATCACTCCCGAAGACTACATAGGAGGATCCAGGATGCCGAGCGCCGATAATGAGGTCATCGATACCATCGCCGTTGATATCCCCTGCTCCGCTTATTGAAAAGCCTGAAACTTCATTCCTATCAATACTAAGGACGAAGCCATTGTTACCATCTAGGTCGGATAGTTCTAAGCTAGGGTCAAATCCTTCATCACTACCAAAGACTACATAAGTTGGCCTGGTTTGAGTTTTGCCCCTGGAGCCGATAATGAGGTCGTCGATACCATCGCCGTTGATGTCCCCAGCGACCCTTGCAGAAGAACCTGAATAGTCAAAGCCATTAACACCATTGATAACGAAGCCGTTGCTGCCATTTAGGTTGGATAGGTCAAAACTAGGGTCAAATTCTGATTCACTCCCGAAGACTACATAGGTGGACCCAGCTCTCCTAATGTCGTTGGGGCGCGCAAAAGAGGCGGCTATAATCAGGTCGTCTAGACCATCGCCGTTGATGTCTCCTGCTCCGCTCACAGAACCGCCTAAATGGTCAAAAGTCCTAAGACCATTGATAACAAAGCCGTTGCTACCATCTAGGTCCGATAGGTTAAGCTGTGCCTTTCCTTGCACAGTAAAGGAACTAACTACATCTTCTTCACCCAAGGGATTACCAGCTCGGTCTGTAATTTGAGCGCTTTTAATTACAAGACTGTATTCTCGGCGTGACAAGGCTGAGTAAGTGAGTTGAACTGTTCTGTCTCCAGAGCGCAACTGGATATTTGTAGGTGTAATAGCTTCCCCTTCAGCGTTCAGTAACTGGAAGTTTTCAGCAGTTACAGTTGTTTCAGCTAATGCTTCGTTAAACTGAATTTCCACCCGACGAGTATTAAAGGGTGCAGTTTCTCCGTCTGCTGGAGTGATACTCTCAATTACGGGGGCAAAGGTATCTGGTATTAGGTTAAAACTGAGTTTATTAGAAAGAGCTGTATTACCCCCCGTATCCGTTGCTCGCGCTTGTACTTCTACTATGGTAGCGTCGGGGTCGTTACTGAGGGCAATAGCTGCTAACTCAAAGGGGAAGGAAACGTCATTACTGACTACTTCTCCATTTACTAACAATTCTACATTGCGCACCTGCACGTCATCGGTGACAGCTGCTATAATGGGAATGTTTCTTCCTTCTGTAACTTGAACTCCTTCTGTATCCGGGTCTACATCTACTACTGGACTACTAATAGTAATGGTTGGAGCAACACCTTTGTTATCGAAGGGAAGGTAGTTAATTACCTGTAAGCCACCTGTATCATCAGCAACATAGGCGATACCTGATGCTATGGCAACATCCCGGGTAAACCCAGGGGTGCGGAATTGAGTTAAAAAAGTATCTGTATTTTTCGGGTTGGTAATATCGTAAATTGACAAACCCAGACGTTCTGAGGCTACCAAAGCTAAACCGGAACCATTTCCAGTTACATTCCGAGCGGTAAACAAGAAGTCGGCATCACTAATTAAAGTAGGTTGATTAGGGTCAGAAATGTCAATGGTGTGCATACCGCTCCCTGCTAAGTAAGCTACCCCGTTAGCTGCAAATACTCCCACTTCAGAGGAAGCGATTCTTACATTAAGTTGTCCCAATATGGTGTTCTCTGTTGGAGAGGTAATATCAATTATGGAGAAGGTATCGGAACCACTAATGTAGGCATAGAGATTGGTTCTTTCCCGAGCAAGCCCGGTGACGGTTCCGGAACCCGGTAGGGTAGCATTGTCCAATTCTGCGCCTGTTAAAAGGTCTATCGCCCTTAAGGAAGTACCAGCGGTGGCATAGACTATACCATCGAAGATTTCTACTTGGTTGGCAGTTATGTTTATGGTTATGATTAAGGTGGGTACCATGGGGTCGGAGATGTCTACTATTTGTAGTCCACCCCTGTTAGTAGCTACTGCTGCAATTTTTAATTTGGTATCCACAGCCACGTCTGTTGCGTCTCCTGGTAAGGAGAGTTGACCTTGGACGATGGGGTTATTGAATTTGGTGGCGTCGATAATGGCTAAACCATGACTTCCTGTAGCTACATAGGCAGTTTGTCCCGATTCAGAGCCGATGTTTCCTTCTACTACGACTGCTTTGGCTTCTCCTTGGAGGGGTAAACTGGCAATAATGCCTGTGGGGAAACCCACGTCCGTGAGGGGATCCAGTCCTTGTTGGATTTCCTGGAAGTCGTCTATGCCGTCTTTATCCGTGTCTAATGAGTTGGGGGAGCTACCTATGGCAAATTCTACATCATCGGGTAAGCCATCCCCATCACTATCTTGCTTGTAGCTGCCACTAAATACCATGGTGGCCGTAAAATTAATATAACCCCCAGTAGGAGGTGTATTACCTCCTTCATCACCTACAAGACCAGTGACAGGGTCAAAAATGGTGATGCCGTAACGAGTCTCCACTGGGAGGAAAAAGTGGAAGTTCCCAGCATTGTCACTAACTGTACGAAGTTCAAAGGGATTGGGTAATTCAGGAAATTCTACTGCTATGAAGTCGTTGCGCCACTCCGGGTAGACAACTTTGTCTAAACCAGTGCCCACGAGGCTAAACCGGGGGTTTTGGGGAGCGTTGGTGAGAATTTCCACGATGGCCCGATCTAATCCCACGATGTTGGGGTCGAATTTAAAGTCTCCAAAGGTGAAGCTTTCCCCGAAGTTGAGGCTCACAGGATTCTCTAGGGAGCTGGTCATGGTAAAGGCGTCTTCACCTTCTAGAATCCTTAGACCACTAATGGTTAGGGGCTGGGCACCCTGATTGGTGATGGTGACCACTTCGCTTATATGGGCGGTTTCGCCCTCTACGGGTACTCCACCGAAATTGTTGTTAGATCTTCTAGATATATTTACCTCAGGTAAAGGTGTGGGAGAAATCCCAATTCCATTGAGCTTGGTTTCAAAGGTGGGGTCAAATCTGGCATTGCTAGAGATAGTGAGGGTATCTGTGAAGGTACCCACCATGGTGGGGTCGAATTGGAGTCTTAGGGTGGTCTCTTCTCCTGGGGCTAGGGAAGTTTTAATGATATCTCCATTGAGAATAGAGAATCCCTGAGCACCGTCTGCCAAAGTAATTGAGTCAATGGTTAGGGGACCTCTACCAAAATTGATTAGCACTAAATCTATTGTATAGTTAGCTCCACCAACACCGTCGGCAGCAACTGGACCAGTGGAAACCCCATCACTGAAGAAGAGAGAGTAATCCCCAAATTTAACGTCTATTTTAGGAGAACGGTCATTTGGATTCGGAGGGACACTAAGCCCCACTTTACTATTAGGCAAATTAAAGTTATCTTTATACAACTGGAGAGCATCCGTGAGAGGTTTATCTCCATTAGAATGCATCCCTAATGCCGCCCGGAGCAAATCTATATTTTCTGAGCGAAATGTAATCACAGTCATAGTATGATCTTGTGTTCCCATAATGTCTATTGGTTTAACATCAATACCATATCCTTGCGCATCAAATGTATAGGCTTCATTTAATCCAAAAGTATGACCAAGTTCATGGCTAACTGCTTTGCCAACCAACTCAGCAAATGTTACTCCAGAATCCCAGGGAACGTTTATTCCAACAGAAACACTAGTTGTGTTCTTAACATTTTGATTGAGTGCTTCAGCCAAAAACCATTGTCTTGCTGCATCGCTGATAGGCACCGTGCTAGGTAGCAGGTCTCGTAGTTTTGATTTGTCTGCATCAAGTTCGTTAGCAAAACCACCAAGTGGAACACCAGTTCCCGTCGTGTTAACCTCCCCATCAGTAGGATCTCGGAAAGAATCCTGCCAAGTCAAGGTTACGTCTGAGTTGGAGAAACTACCAATTTTGTAGCCAGTTACTCCAGGCACTGTATTAGCTGGACTAAAGGCACTCTGAACAGCAGCGAATAACTCATTGGCTTCAGCGTCTAATTTGGCATTAAGTTGGCGATCAGTATAGGTTTCTCCAGGGAGGAAGCCAGCAAAATTGGTCTTGAACTGATCCGAAGCATTTAAGGTACTCCCTCCCAAAAAGGTATAT